>JAUZFY010000283.1 GCA_030840185.1 Microbacteriaceae bacterium
CGACGCGACCCCCGGCGAGACCGGTTCGCCGCGCAGGAAGTCAAGAATCGTCCCAGGCCGAGCGATGCCGTCGACCCGAACCGTCGAGTCGGGCACGGAGGCGGTCGCCTCACGGCTTGACAGGCCAATGTAACTCATTCCCTCGGACGCGTGGATGCCGGAGTCCAGCCACACGACCCGATCTCGATCGGCGAACAGTCGTGCGAACACGTCGGCCGGCTCGGTCCAGCCGGGCAGGACTGTTTCGAGAACCCGCTCGCGCATACGGCAACTCTAGGAGGCGCGCGATGTCACCGCGGATCGGAACCGGCACGACTTGGTTACTATGGCGCCATGACGGTTCTGCGCGATCACGGATGCGGCGATCACGGATGCGGCAAGCGTGGACGTGGCGAGCTCCGATGCGGCCAGCACAAATCCCCCAGCGACAATAGCCACGCGGGTGACGTCCTCGCCTTCGCCGAGCGGGCCGCGGCGCTGGCCCGATGAGCGAGAGCACGGTCTATCGCTGGCACGGCGGTCACCTGCACCCACTCGACCACACCGAGCTGTCCGATTCCCCCGTCGCGGTCGCCGACTCCTGGCTCGTCACCGATGGCGAGACTCTCGCCCTCGATCTGCACCGGGAACGCTTCTTTCGGGGCGCGGCTCGGTTGCAGTCGCCAGACCTCGAGGCCTTTTGGACCGCCGCGATTGCCGCGATTCCCCGAGAGGGCGACTGGTTTCCGCGAACGGAGGTGCAGGTTGCCGAGGAAGCACCGCCGGCGATTTTGCGCCTTCGCCCGGCGCCAGAGCGTTCCCGATCCGTTCGGGTCGCAAGCCACCTCGGCCCGGATCCGCGCAGCCAGCCGACGATCAAAGGTCCTGACACGGCCGCCCTCCTGGTGGCACGAACGCTCGCGACGGAACGCGGTGCCGACGAAGCCGTCATCCTGTCCCCCGAACACTTTGTGGTGGAGGGCGCATACAGCGCCTTTCTGTGGTGGCGTGGAGATGTGCTGTGCGCACCATCACCCGAACTCGAACGCGTCGACAGTGTGACGGCACGCTCGGTGATCGCCCTCGCGACCGCCCTCGGCGTGCAGGTGTACTACGAGTCGGTCACGCCTGCGGAACTCGACGGCTGCGAAATCTGGTCGCTGAGCGCGCTTCACGGAATACGAATCGTCACCGCCTGGATCGACGGCCCGAACCCGGCCGAACAGCCCGGCCGACTTGCCCTCTGGCGAGCGAGACTCGATCGGTTGCGCCGACCGCTTCCGGCACTCTGAGCTCGACTCCAATGCCACGGGCGCCATCACCGACAGGCACTAGAGCGCGGGGAGGAGTCGATACGACGCTCGGTGGTGGATAGGCTCGCGACGTGAACGAAATCCTGACCTGGACCCTCGACACCGTGCGCAACGTCGACCCGACGCTGCGAGTGCTGCTGGCCGGGATCGGGATGTTGCTTGAGACGTCGATTCTCGTCGGTCTCATCGTTCCCGGGGACACGATCGTGATCGTCTCCGCGACGGCAATCACCGACTGGGTCCAATACGTCCTGTTGCTCCTTGCCGTCATCACCGGAGCCCTGTGCGGGGAGACAATCGGGTTCGCACTCGGACGGTACTTCGGACCCCGTATCCAGGCGAGCAGACTCGGCCGACGAATGGGAGAGCGCAACTGGGTTCGCGCAGAGACCTATCTCGCGCGTCGGGGCGGAATCGCGGTCTTCGTCTCACGCTTCCTACCGGTTCTGCACGCTCTCATCCCGCTCACCGTTGGCATGAGCACGATGTCATATCGCAAGTTCTTCGCCTGGACCGCTCCGGCCTGCCTGATCTGGGCGGGCGCCTACGTTTCGATTGGCTGGCTTGCCGCGGGTTCGTACCGTCAGCTGTCGACTCAGCTGCACCAGGCGGGGTTCATCTTCGCCGGGATCATCGCCCTTTTCTTCATCGTCATTGTTTTGGTGAAAAAACTGATCGAGCGCCTCGAGTCTCGCCACATGGAGGGAGCCGAAGACGGCGACGATGCCCCGCGTGCCTGATCAGCTCGGGTGATTTCAGCTCCAGACTACGAGCGGGCGTGAGTCGAAGAGGTAGCCCGAGGGGGTCGCAAGCCCGCTTGCGCCCCCTCGGGTTTCACGCACCTCGGTCGCCGATCAGCCGAACAGGTTGGCCGCTTTGAGCCAATCCTTCGCTGCGACAGCCGGATCGGTCTTCGAATCGCCGGAGACCTTCGTGTTGAGCGTGAGCAGGTCTTTGGTGGTGAGGGCGGCCGAGACCTTGTTCAACACGCTGCTGAGCTTGGAACTGACCTTGTCCGCCGAAACCACCGGAATGACCTCCTGGGAGGCAAAGAGGCTCTTCGGGTCGGTGAGAGTCACCAGCTTGCTGGCCAGGATCGACGGCGTGGTGCTGTAGATATCGGCGACCTGCACGGTGTTGTCGAGCAACGCCTTGAGGGTGGCTGGACCGCCGCCGTCGTTGATCGGCTTGAAGTCGATGCTCGTCAGGCCGTAGACCTTGCCGAGTCCGGGAATGCCGTCCGGGCGGGTGAGGAACTCCGGGTTGGCCGCCAGGGCGAACGAACCGATGTTTTTCAGGTCGCCAATCGACTTCAGGTTGTTCTTTGCCGCGAACTCAGGGGTCACGTTGAGCGAGTCAGAGTCCGCCGCTTTCGACGGCTCCGTCACCTTGAGCGTCGACGGCAGGGACTTCTTGAGCGCAGCGGTGACGTCCTGCGATGAGCTAGCGCTCGCACTCTTGTCGAGGTACGACAGGAGAGATCCCGAGTATTCGGGAATGAGGTTCACCTCCCCCTTCTCGAGGGCCGGGATGTACGCCGCTCGAGCGCCAATGTTGAGCTTGTAGGTCACCGCGAAGCCGTTGGCTTCGAGCGCCTGGCCGTAGATGTCGGCGAGGATGACGTTCTCCGAGAAGTTTGCCGAGCCAACGACGATGGAAGTCTTCCCGGTTGATCCGGTCGACCCGCTCGATCCGCCGAGCGACTGGGATGACGAGCACCCGGCGAGCGCGAGCGAAGCCCCGACGAGCACGGCGGCCGAGGCGATCACGCCTTTCTTTGATCTGAACATGATTACTGCCTTTCTTCTTGGTGTCTATCTGTGCGCCGCGCCAAGCTGGCGTGTCGCGTGCTGTTGTGACCTCTTTGTGCGGGTGCCGAGAGACACGCCGCGGGGAATTGCGAACCGTTGGACGAGTGCGAGCAGCCCGTCAATTACCAATGCCAGCGCGGTGACGAGCAGCGACCCGGCAATCATCTGCACGTAGTCGGCGCTGGAGATCCCGGAGATGATGTAACTTCCCAGGCTGTCGAGGGAAAAGTACGACGCCACAATCACCGTCGCGATGACTTGAAGCGAGGCCGCCCGCAAGCCGCCGATGAGAAGCGCTGCCGACAGCGGAATCTCGACCTTGAACAGAATCTGCAGCTCCGTCATCCCCACCGCTCTTGCGGCATCGACGACCTGTCGGTCGACCGACTCCACCCCGGAGTAGGCACCGGCAAGTAGTGGTGGTATCGCAAGCAGGACGAACACGATGACCGGAGGAAGGAGCCCGATGCCGAGCAGCAGGATGAGAATCGACAGCAG
>JAUZFY010000307.1 GCA_030840185.1 Microbacteriaceae bacterium
GAGTAGCCTCGGCGGCGGCATTCGCCGTCGCCATCGGCCTCGTGGTCAGCGGTGTCGGTTCGGCCAACGCCGCGCCGGCACGGCCGGCCGGCACGAGCCCCGTCGTCACCCGCGCCGCACTTGCCCCTTCGCTGGTCACTGGTCGGGGTGCCGCCGTTGCCTTCAACGAACAGGAGGCGGAGAAAGCGTCCACGAACGGCACGATCATCGGTCCCAGCCGTGCTGCATACACGTTGCCGGCAGAGGCCTCGGGCCGTTCGGCGGTCACACTCGCGGCAGGGCAGTACGTCGAGTTCACGCTGCCGAGTGCGGCCAACGCGATCACGGTGCGCTACAGCATCCCGGACGCGCCCAAAGGCGGCGGGATTAGCTCACCGCTCTCGGTCGCGGTCAATGGTGACGCTCGGAAGACGATGTCCCTCACCTCGCAGTATTCCTGGCTATACAACCAGTACCCATTCTCGAACGACCCGAGCGCTGGCCTGCTACATCCTGACTGGTGGATCACAGAGTGCGGTTGCGTTCCCGCGGCCACGTCGCCGGCGCCGGTGATCACGACACCGTTCCGCCCGAACCATTTCTACGACGAGCAGCGCCTGGTACTCGGCAAGGTGTACAAGGCGGGCGACAAGGTGCGACTCACCGTTCCGGCAAAGGGCGCGGTGACGACGACGATTGACCTGCTCGACTCCGAGCTGGTAGGCGCACCGCACATTGTCAAGAAGGCGGTGAACGTCCTGCTATTCGGTGCCGACGCATCCGGTAAGCGCGATTCCGCCAATGCCTTCGACAAGGCGATCGCCTTCGCGAAGAAGAAGAACCTCACGGTCTACGTTCCGGAGGGGACCTACCAGGTGAACCGCCACATCATCGTCGACAACGTGACGATCGAGGGCGCCGGCAACTGGTACACCGTCATCACCGGCCACGAAGTGGCGCTGAGCACCCCGGCTCCAGATGGCTCGGTGCATACCGGTGTCGGCTTTTACGGCAAGGATGCCTCTCTCGGCGGCAGCAGCAACGTGCACCTCTCCGGCTTCGCCATCCAGGGCGACGTGCGCGAGCGCATCGACACCGACCAGGTGAATGGCATCGGCGGAGCGCTGAGCAACTCGACCATCGATGGCCTGTACATCCAGCACACCAAGGTGGGCATGTGGTTCGACGGTCCCATGACGAACCTGAAGATCACGAACAACGTGATTGTCGACCAAATCGCCGACGGCCTGAATTTCCACACCGGCGTCACCAATTCGGTGGTGTCCAACAATTTCATCCGCAACTCGGGTGACGACGGCCTGGCGATGTGGGCGGAGAAGGCCCAGAACGTCGGCAACACCTTCGACCACAACACGGTGCAGAGCCCGGTGCTTGCCAACGGCATCGCGATTTACGGTGGCACCGACAACACGGTGTCGAACAACCTGATCGCCGACCCGGTCCGCGAGGGCAGCGGCATCCATGTGGGTTCCCGCTTCGGCGCCGAAGCGTTCACCGGGCACCTGTGGATCACGAATAACACCACGGTGCGCGCCGGCACATACGAGTTGAACTGGAACATCGGTCTCGGTGCGATCTGGTTGTACGCACTCGAGAAGAACATCGACGCGGACATCCAGGTCGTCGGAGACAACTTCCTCGACAACACCTACAACGCGATCATGCTGGTGACCGATTTCCCGGTGAAGGACCGGTATTCGATCACCAACGTGCACTTCGCCGACGTCAAGGTGGATGGCACCGGCACCTCGGTGGTCAGCGCCCGGGCAGCGGGATCCGCATCGTTCCGGAACGTGGATGCGCGAAACGTCGGTGCGGTGGGTATCAACAACTGCGGTTCGTTCCACTTCACTCCGGCCGGCTCGGAGTTCTCGCTGATCGACCTCGGCGGCAATGACGGAGGAGGGACCACCGGTCCCTGGTTTGCCGAGTGGGAGCTGCCGAACACGATCACATGCGCTGACCGCCCGCCGGCCGTCACGCCGCCGCCGCCAGCCGCATGGTGATCACGCGACCTCACAAAAAGTAGATTGAGTTCGAGTGGGCGGGACGCCCGGATCCCGCCCACTCGAACTCTTTCGCACGCTCCGCCTGGAGGGCACCGGCCAATATAATGATCCTCATGGCGGTCACCGACGACGCTATCTCCAAGATCAAAGACATGATTTTGAGTGGTGAACTCTCATCCGGGGGGCGACTGCCCCCGGAGAAGGAACTCAGCGAGCGGCTGGGCATCTCTCGCAGTTCTCTGCGCGAGGCGGTGAAAGCCCTCGAGGTGATCCACGTGCTCTCGGTGCGACGCGGCGACGGCACGTACGTGACGAGCCTCGAGCCACGACTCCTCATGGACGCGCTGACCTTCGTGGCCGACCTGCGCGGCGACGACACCCTTCTCGATCTCTTCGTAGTCCGTCGCATACTCGAGGCCGCCGCCGCGAGCATCGCTGCCGGCTTCCTGACCGAACAGGAGCTTGACGCGCTCGACCGCCTGCTCGGCGAGGTCGGCGAGGACAGCACCGTGGAGGACCTCGTCGAGCACGACATGCGCTTTCACCGGGCGATCGCGGAATCCTCCCACAACGCTCATCTCGTCAGCCTTCTCGACAGCCTTGCCTCGAAAACGGTGCCTGCGCGCATCTGGCGCGGTCCGACACGGGCAGATTCGGGGACCCGGACGCTGCTGCACGAGCACCGCGAGATCTACCAGGCGCTGCGCGATCGCGACGCGTCCCTCGCCTCCGCCCTCATGGCCGCCCACATCGCGGGCGTCGAGAAGCGGCTGCGCCGCGCCGTGGAGGCCTGACGCTCAGTCTCCGGCGGATTCAGACTCACGCAGGAACATCTCGATCACCGGAACGGCGACATCCG
>JAUZFY010000070.1 GCA_030840185.1 Microbacteriaceae bacterium
CAAGCAACAGAGCAGTGGCTTACAAGGAGCCCGGCAAGGTCGAGGTCATCGACACCGACTACCCCACCTTCGAATTGAAGGACGGGCCGGGCGTCAATCCCGCGAACGTCGGGCGCAAAGTGCCGCACGGAGCCATAATCCGCACGGTGGCGACGAACATCTGCGGATCAGACCAGCACATGGTGCGTGGGCGCACCACCGCCCCAGCGGACCTCGTACTCGGGCACGAGATCACGGGTGAGGTGGTCGAAGTCGGACCGGGCGTCGAATTTGTGAAGGTCGGGGACATCGTCTCCGTTCCGTTCAACATCTCGTGTGGCCGTTGCCGCAACTGTAAGGAACGCAAGACCGGGATCTGCCTGAACGTCAACCCGGATCGACCGGGCAGCGCCTACGGCTACGTCGACATGGGCGGATGGGTCGGCGGTCAGGCCGAGTATGTGCTCGTCCCGTACGCGGACTGGAACTTGCTCGTGTTCCCGGATAAGGACCAGGCGCTGGCGAAGATCATGGACCTCGCCATGCTCTCCGATATCTTCCCGACCGGCTATCACGGAGCGGTGTCGGCCGGAGTGGGCGTCGGATCCACCGTCTATGTGGCAGGCGCCGGTCCCGTCGGGCTTGCGGCCGCGACATCCGCGATACTGCTCGGAGCGGCTGCGGTGATCGTCGGCGACTTGAATGCCGAGCGTCTTGCACAGGCACGCAAGTTCGGATGCGAGACCATCGACCTCTCGTCGGGCGACATCGCCGACCAGATCGAACAGATTCTCGGCGTTCCGGAGGTCGACTGCGGTGTCGACGCCGTCGGGTTCGAGGCCAAGGGACACCACGGCGGGGAAGAGGCTCCGGCCACGGTGCTCAACACGCTGATGGACATCACGGCGGCTGGTGGCGCGCTGGGAATCCCCGGACTCTATGTGACGGCGGACCCGGGCGGCGTCGACGAGTCCGCGAAAAAGGGTTCGCTGTCGCTCAGCCTCGGCACCGGCTGGGCGAAGTCACTGTCGTTCACGACCGGCCAGTGTCCGGTGATGAAATACAACCGCGGCCTGATGATGGCGATCCTGCACGATCGGGTGCACATCGCGGATAACGTCAACGCGAAGGCGATCACGCTCGACGAAGCACCACGCGGGTACGCCGAATTCGATGCCGGAGCCGCGACGAAGTACGTGCTGAACCCGAACGGATACCTCGACGCCGCGTAGCGCGGATGTACGTGACCTTCTGTCCACACCACCTTCCGCAGGCTGCGGAGGCAGTGCGCACAGAGGTCACGTCGTCGGCGTGCCGATCAGCTGGACAGCACGGAAAGGATTGCTTCGCCATACCGGGCAAGCTTGTTCTCTCCAACGCCACTGATCGTGCCGAGCTCGGCGAGGGTGGACGGCACCCCGGTCGCGATCTCGCGAAGGGTCGCGTCGTGGAAGATCACATAGGCTGGCACGCCCTGCTCCTTTGATTCGGCCGCACGCCAGGCCCGCAGAAGTTCGAAGATGCCAACGGCACCGGCCGGGAGCGCAACCGCCGTCGTACCACGGCGCGTTTTCGCCGCCCGCTCCGGGCGCTCCGGATCTCGCCGCAGCATCACCGCCCGCTGGCCGCTGAGCACCGACGCGCTCTCCTCGGTCACGAGAAGGGTTCCGTACCCGTCGCTGTTGACCGCGAGAAGCCCCTGGGCGAGTAATTGCCGCACCACCCCGCGCCACTCCTGCTCGCCGAGCTCCGTTCCGATGCCGAAGGTGCGAAGGCTCGAGTGGTCGTGCTGGGTGACCCGAGCGGTGGTCCTGCCGAGCAGGATGTCGATGATCTGACCCGCCCCGAATCTCTGGTTGCGCTCGCGATGAAGCCGAACGACGGTGGACAGCAGTTTTTGCGCCGGCACCGTGCCGTCCCAGGACTCCGGCGGCGACAGGCAGGTATCGCAATTGCCGCACGCGGTCGAAGTCTCCCCAAAGTAGGCGAGCAGTTGCACCCTGCGGCACTCCACGGTCTCGCACAGCGCGAGCATGGCATCCAGATGCATGCCGAGACGGCGGCGATGTTCCGCATTCTCTGCGGCATTCGCCTGCGCTGAGCCTGTCGAAGCGTCGATCATCCGACGCTGCTGCATCACATCTTGCAGCCCGTAGGCGAGCCACGCGGTGGACGGAAGTCCGTCGCGCCCGGCCCGGCCGGTCTCCTGGTAGTAGCCCTCGACCGATTTCGGCAGGTCGAGATGCGCGACGAAGCGCACGTCGGGCTTGTCGATCCCCATCCCAAACGCGATGGTTGCCACCATGATGATGCCGTCCTCGCGAAGGAACCGGGCCTGATTCGCCGCCCGTACCCTCGAGTCGAGGCCGGCGTGATACGGCAGCGCGGGGAAGCCGTTTTGCACGAGGAATTCTGCCGTCTTCTCGACCGACGCGCGGGAGAGGCAGTAAACGATTCCGGCGTCGCCAGGGTGCTCGGTGCGCAGCAGTTCGAGAAGCTGCTGCTGCGGCGCGTTCTTGGCGGCGATGCGGTACTGGATGTTTGGACGGTCGAAACTCGCGACGAAGTGCCGCGCATCCGTCAGCTGCAGCCGCTTCTGAATCTCGAGATGGGTCTGCTCGGTCGCGGTCGCGGTCAGGGCGATCCGCGGCACTGTGGGCCAGCGTTCGTGCAGCACCGAAAGCTGGAGGTAGTCCGGCCGGAAGTCGTGCCCCCACTGCGACACGCAGTGGGCCTCGTCGATGGCGAAAAGCGCGATGGTTCCGCGATCGAGGAGGTCAGCGGTCGCCGACACGCGAAGGCGCTCCGGGGCGAGGTAGAGCAGGTCGAGCTCGCCTGCGAGGAACGCGTGCTCGACTCTCATCCGCTCGGAAGAATCCTGGGTCGAATTCAGGAAGGCCGCTCGCACGCCGACGGCGGAGAGCGCGTCCACCTGGTCTTGCATGAGCGCGATGAGGGGGGAGATGACGACTCCCGTTCCCTCCCGAACGAGGGCGGGGATCTGATAGCAGAGCGACTTGCCGCCACCGGTCGGCATCAGGACGAGGGCGTCGCCACCGCTAACAACCTGCTGGATGATCTCCGCCTGGTCGCCCCGGAAGGAGTCATAGCCGAAGACCGTGTGCAACGCGTCGCTCGCGCTCGAGAATCGCGCCGGGGACGGTCGAGCGGGCTCGCTCGCGATGAACGTGCGCTCGGCGTCGTCCGGGAACGGCGGCTCGAAATCGTCGTCGGGCGGCACGAGATCATCCGGGTCCCAGGGGATCTCTGCAGTCCAGCTCACGAGGCGCAAGTCTAATCGTCGCCTCCGACGCTGGCCGCTGCGATGATCAGGAAGTG
>JAUZFY010000111.1 GCA_030840185.1 Microbacteriaceae bacterium
GAGGGTGTGCGCGCGGGTGAGACTGAGCCCAAACTCGGCCGCGACGGTCATGCGAATGATGCGCTGCCGCAGGGCGGGCGGGTTGCTCGCGAGGGCCTTCGCCGGCAGCGAGATTCCCGCCTCGGCGTGCTCGGCGAGTTCGGCGAGCTGGTCCCTCGCGAAGAGATCGAGGGCATCGGCGTCTTCGCGCAGTTGAATCGCCGTGCGGGAGAGGGCCTCGGCGACGCCCGGCCCGAGTTCCTTCTCGAGCGTCGGCAGAACCCGATTCCGCACCCGCACCCGGGTGAACCGTTCGTCATCGTTGTGCGGATCGATCCACGGCTGCATTCCGGAGTCAACGCAGAACCGGGCGGTGGTCGCCCTCCGAATCTTCAGCAACGGCCGGATGAAGATCCCGGAGCGGTAGTCCATCCCGGTGAGACTCGCCGGACCGCTGCCTCGCGCGAGCCCAAGCAGCACGGTCTCGGCCTGGTCGTCGAGGGTGTGGCCGAGTAACACAGCGGCCGCGCCACATTCGATCGACGCCTCGGCGAGCGCCGCATATCGAGCGTCCCGCGCGGCCGCCTCGGGTCCACCCGCTGTGCCGACCGCGACCGTCTTGACGATCACCGGGTCAAGACCGAGCGTCCGAGCTTGCGCGGCCGCGTTGGCCGCAACATCAGCGGATCCTTCCTGCAGTCCGTGGTCGACGATGACCGCTCCTGCCGCCACATCGACAAGGCGACCAGCCTCGAACGCGGTCGCCGCGGCGAGAGCGAGCGAGTCGGGTCCGCCGCTGAGTGCGACGAGGAACAGGACCGGCGACCCGGGATGCGGCGCCGCTAGCTCGACCAACGAGGATCGCACGGCACGGCGCACATCGGCCATCGCGGGAGTCAGTCGGGGGCGGGTGTCCATCCGATAACGTTATTGCGTCCGCCAACGAACTTCAGGAGCACCTGCCATGGCCAGCTACGACGCCATCATCGAGATCCCCAAGGGAAGCAAGAACAAATACGAGGTGGACCATAAGACCGGTCGGGTCTACCTCGACCGGGTGCTGTTCACCGGTTTTGTCTACCCGACGGACTACGGCTTCTTCGAAAACACCCTTGGACTCGACGGTGACCCCGTGGACGTTCTGGTTCTACTCGACTACCCGCTGTTCCCCGGAGTCGGCGTGTCGGTGCGACCGATCGGCGTGTTCAACATGACGGACGACGGCGGCTCTGATGCCAAGGTGATTGCCGTCCAGGCGAAGGACCCGCGCTGGGCCTGGCTGCAGGACGTCGAGGACATTCCGGAGTACACCCGCAAGGAAATCGAGCACTTCTTCGAGCACTACAAGGATCTCGAGCCCGGCAAGTGGGTCAAGACCGAGGGCTGGGGAAACGCCGCTGAGGCGGAGGCCATCGTTCAAGCAGGCATCGCGAAACTCGCCGAAGAGAGCGGCCACTGAGTCGGGACTCCCCTATTCGTTCTGCCCCCTCGGGTCGGCTGCGGTCGAACCGAGGGGGCATTTCACATTCATGAGCCCGCTTCGCCGGCCGGCCGCCCCAATCGAACCGCCCCAATCGAAAACGCAGGAAAATCACCACGAAAAGCCGCCACCACGCCGCAATCACCCGCCGCAGTGGTGCATCTCCTGCGTTTTGGGAGACACCGGCCGCAGACGGCAGCTCTTTGGGCTAGAGCGAGACGCCGCGAGCGGCCATGAACAAACCGGCGTCCACGGCCACTCCGCGAGGGCGCACCTCGAAGTGCAGGTGGCATCCGGTTGACTGACCGGTACTGCCGACCCGGGCAATCTGCTGTCCCGCGGCGACAGATTGTCCCTGGTGCACAAGGATGCCGCCGTCAACGATGTGTCCGTATCCGGTGGATACTCCGTCGCCGTTGTTCATCAGAATGAAGTTGCCATAGCCGCCGTTCGGCCCGGCGAAGGTGATGGTTCCGGAATGAGCCGCGAAGATCGGTGCGTTGCAACCCGGTGCGAGATCGGTTCCGGCGTGTAGCGCCGCTTCCTTGGTCACCGGGTTGATCCGCCATCCGTACGGGCTGGACACTTTCCCAGCGGAGGGACGGACCCAGCCGCTCGGGCTTGCCGTTGGCCCACCGCCCGAACTGCTTCCGCTGCCGACCGGAACGCTGCTTCCGCCGCCGACGCTCCCACCGGTCGACGGGGGGTGCGCTGCAGCCCACGCAGCGGCGGCAGCGGCTTGCTTGTCCTTCTCGATCTGCGCGGCGGCGGCGGCCGCGGCCGCCGCGACCTTCACACCGGTGTTGTAGTCGGCTTCGGTCATGTTCGTGTTGTTTACGAGAACGGCCCGCTGGGCCTCGAGGCGACCCTTGTTGTCCTGTTGCTCGCCGAGCGCCGCGGTCGCGGCATCAGACGCGGCGGATGCCGCCTCGAGTGCGGTCTTGGCCGCGTCGGAGAGATCACGGAGGGCCGACTTCGCGACGTTCGCCTGATCAGTGAGCGACTGCGCCGAATTCAGATCCTGCGCGGCCTTTTGATACAGGCCGGCGGATTGGTCCTTGACCACGCTCGCGAGGCCGAGTTGCGAGAGTAGGCCATCGCTTCTGCCTCCACCGAAGAAGAGACGAGCCGAGAGGTCACTGCCTCCCACTCGCGCCAGTCGTGCGGCCTGTTGGCCAGCCTGTTGCTCTGACTTGTCGGCCTTGGTCTTTGCCACGTCCGCAAGTTTCTGCAGTTCGGCGGCCTTGAAGGTTGCTTCGTCGTACTTCTGTTGGGCCGCCTGGTATTCGGCGCCCTTGCGTTCCGCGAGCGACTGGGCCTGGGTGACGGCGGCTTGCAGCCCGGAAAGCAGCCGGTCGAGTACACCGATCTGGGCTTCCTTGGCGCTGACGCTTTTTCGAGCCGCCTGCACGTCGGACCAGCTGGGGTAGCTGGTGGCGAAGGCCACTTGGGCGCCGGATCCGAGAACGGCTGCGGTCACGAAGATCGTCAGAACCGCAATCACGGCCGTCGATCGCGACCCGCGGCAGCGGTTTCTGCCCCTGCCGGCCGCCGTGCTGCCCTGCGGTATGCGCTTCATGAGTCCCCGTAACGCGCCGCAGATCCCCCGCAGTCACATCAGTAACATTGTCAACAGCTGTCACAGTAACAAGAACTTGCCTCAAATAGCCACCCTTCCGCGCAAATGCGTGGTAGTGGACGCGGGCGGCGGAAGCGCGTGCCAGACCGGTCAGTTGGCTAGGTCGACGCCGTGAGCGCGCATGAACGGAACTGGGTCGATGGTCGTTCCGTTGTGGTAGACCTCGAAGTGCAGGTGGCACCCGGTGGACCAGCCGGTCGAACCGACGCGAGCGATGTTTTGACCGACCGACACCGTCTGGCCGACGTGGACGAGGGTCCCGCCGTTCACGATGTGGCCGTAGGCCGTCATGTAGCTTCCATCGTCGTTGTTGCGGATTCGGATGTAGTTTCCGTAGCCGCCGTACGGTCCGGCCATCACGACCGTGCCGCTGTGGGCGGCGTAGATCGGCGAATTGCAACCGGGCGCGAGGTCGGTACCCTCATGCAGCGCATAGGCGCCGGTGTAGGGGTCGATGCGGTAGCCATAGGGGCTCGAGATGTGGCCGGCCGAGGGGCGAGCCCATCCGGAGGACGAGGTCTGACCGGCCGGCGCCGAGGGAGCGGAACCTCCGGCTGCCGCGGCTGACGCGGCGGCCGCGGCGGCTGCAGCAGCAGCCGCCGCGCGGGCAGCGGCAACTCCAGCGTTGTAGGAAGCTTCCGTTTGGTTCGCGTTCGTGGTGAGCACAGCGAGCTGCGCGTTCAACTCGATCTGGTGCGCCTGCTGGGTGGCGAGCGCGTCCGAAGCCGCCTGCGACGCGGCCACCGCGTCGGCGAGAGCCTTCTGGGCCTCGTCGGCGAGGCCCTTGAGCGCCGTCTTCGCGACCCCCGCCTGGTCAGTGAGAGATTGTGCGGTGTGCTGCTTCTGAATTGCCTTCGCGTAGAGGCCAGACGACTGGTCCTTCACCATGCTCGCGAGACCGAGCTGGGTGAGCAACCCATCAGTTTTGCTTCCGCCGAAGAACAGAGTGGCGGTGAGGTCGCCTCCGCCTGAGCGGGCCTGCTGCGCGGCGAGCTGCCCCGCCTCGTTCTTGGTCGTGGTTGCCTCGGCCTGAGCACTGGCGGCCTGCTGAGTGAGCTTCGTGAGCGTGGTTGTCGCTTCGTCGAGCTTGGTCTGGGCCGTTTGCGCATCCGTGCCCTTTTGAACCGCAAGGGCTTGGGCCGATTTCACGTTGTTTTGCAGAGTGGCGAGCAGACCCTGGAGCGTCGCAATCTCGGCGGTCTTGGCTGCCTCGCTGGCCTTTGCGGCCTGAACGTCGGCGTAGCTCGGGTAGCTCGTGGCGAATGCGGCGTCCGAGCCGATCCCGACTATTGTGCCGCTGACGGCAACCGACAGCCCCGCCAGTACAGCCATCCATCGCGTGCCTCGGCCGCGTCGATGAGCGAGTGGAAGCCGTGTGGCGCCTGTCGTCGTGAGCAAATTCGTCCCTGATCTCCGGGCCTAGACGGCACCTTTGGTTACTCCAGTAACACTGGTAACAGCTCCACAGTAACAATTTCGCATCAACTTGGCCATTCATGACCGAGTTGTTCTCGCGTACGAGTCGCGTCAGTTGGCCAATTCGATGCCGTTGCTGCGCATGAACGGCACGGCATCCGAGGCGATTCCGCCCGTGCGCACCTCGAAGTGCAGATGGCAACCCGTGGAATGACCGGTGCTTCCCACGAGAGCGATTGGCTGCCCGACTCCAACTGTCTGACCGATCGCGACGTGAATCCCGCCGCTCACGATGTGGCCGTACCCGGTTGAAACGCCGTCGCCGTCCTCGATCAAAATGAAATTGCCGTATCCGCCGTTCCAGCCGGCATAGGCGACGGTGCCTCCGTGCGCCGCGAAGATCGGCGAATTGCAGCTCGCTCCGAGGTCGGTGCCCGCATGGAAGGCGTAGGACTTCGTGTAGGGGTTCAGTCGGAACCCGAACGGGCTCGAGATGTGACCACCCGCCGGCCGCGCCCAGCCCGTCGCGCTGATCTTGCCTGCGCCGAGGCCGGCCAAATCACCCCACTGCGCCTTGATCCCCGCGGTGTACTCGGACTCAAGGTGATCGACGTTGGTTGTGAGGGTGGCGAGTTGCGCCTGCAGTCTCGCAATGTTGTCCTGCTGCGCCGAAAGCGCGGCGGCGGCAGCAGCGGCAGCGGCAGCGGCGCTCTCGAACGCGGCTTGTGCGGACTCGGCCAAGATCTTCAGCGCGGCCTTCGCGATGTCTGCCTGATCTGTGAGCGATTGCGCCGTGTTTTGGTCCTGAATGGCCTTTTCGTAGAGCCCGGCGGATTGACTCCTCACCATGCTCGCGAGGCCGAGTTGCGAGAGCAGGCTCTTCGCCTCCGCCCCACTGAAGAACAGCCGGGTGGAGACATCGTCGCCGCCGGAGCGGGAGAGCCGTGCGGCAAGCTGTCCGGCCTGCTGGCGCGACGTGTTTGCCGTCGCCTGCGCAGCATCCGCTTGCTTTCTCAATTCGGCGGCCCTGAAGGCCGCCTCGTCGTATTTCTGCTGGGCGGCCTGATATAGGTCTCCCTTTTCTTGCGAGATGGCCTGGGTGGAGTCCACCTCGGCCTGCAGTCCGGTGAGCGCGGCCTGCACACGCGCGACCTCGGCTTGGGTCGCCGCCTTGCTTTGCCGGGCGGCCTGCACATCATCCCAACTGGGGTAGTCCACGGCGAAGGCGGCGTCGGGGTGCTGCGCGATCAGGGTTCCACTGGCCAGGACACAGGCAGCGAGGAAAGCCGCCATCCAAACGGGACGACCGGCGGCGCGATTGACGCCTCCTGAGGCTCTGCGTCGGGCGGCGTTAGACATGGGTCCTCGAAGTGTCGGCAACGAATTCGAAGCTACTCGACGACACTCGCCGTCGCCACCATTAGACACGGAGTGGCGCGCGG
>JAUZFY010000337.1 GCA_030840185.1 Microbacteriaceae bacterium
CACACGAGGTGTGCGCAAACGGTCATTGAGCGCCGAGGGCTCTGCATGAATACTCAGTGGAGTCTTGTCGTGCATGATTCGAGCGCGGCGGGTCCCCATGACGGGTGTCAGCGACGACACTGGAGGAGAGACAATGAGCGACAGCAGAAGCGTCGGAGCAGTCGAGTCCGCGAACGGGGGATTGGGCAGCGATCGCACCGGGACGTCCGGGCTCAAGAAGATCGTGGTCGCATCCATGGCCGGAACCGTTGTGGAGTGGTACGAATTCTTCCTCTACGCCACGGCCGCGAGCCTTGTCTTCGGCACTCTGTTTTTCCCGAACGCCGGCACGCAGCTCGACGGCATCATCGCCGCCTTCCTCACCTACGCGGTCGGCTTCATCGCCCGGCCCATCGGCGGCATCGTCTTCGGTCAGATAGGCGACCGGCTCGGGCGTAAGCACACGCTCCAGATGACGATCATCCTGGTCGGCGTCGCGACCTTCCTCATGGGCTGCCTGCCGGGCTTCAACACGATCGGCTACTGGGCACCGGCCCTGCTCGTGGCGTTGCGCTTCATTCAGGGCTTCGCTGTCGGCGGCGAATGGGGCGGCGCGGTGCTTCTCGTCGCCGAGCACAGCCCGAACGAGTCGCGCGGCTTTTGGTCGAGCTGGCCGCAGTCGGCCGTGCCAGTCGGCAACCTACTCGCGACGCTCGTGCTCCTCACGATGTCATGGGTCCTTCCCTCCGCGGAGTTCCTCAGCTGGGGCTGGAGGGTGGCCTTCTGGCTATCCGCGATCATCGTGGTGCTCGGCTACTACATCCGCTCACAGGTGAACGAGGCGCCGATCTTTCTCGAGGCGCGCGCCAAAGTCGAAACCGAAGCGGCAGTCAGCTACGGCGTCGGCGAGGTCATTCGCAAATACCCGCTGGGCATCCTCCAGGCCATGGGGCTTCGTTTCGCGGAGAACATCCTCTACTACATCATCGTGAGCTTTTCGATTGTCTACCTCGTGGCGGTGCACAAGTACAACACCAGCCAGTTGCTGCTTGCCCTCGTGATCGCCAACGTCGTGCACTTTTTGGTGATCCCACAAATCGGCAAGCTTTCTGACGCGATGGGACGCAAACCGGTCTACCTCATCGGGGCGGTGCTCGGGGCGGTCTGGCCCTTCTTGGCCTTTCCGATGTTCGACACTCTCAACCCGGTGATCATTGCCATCGCTATAACGATCGGGCTGGTTTTTCACGCGTTCATGTATGCCGGGCAGCCGGCGATCATGTCCGAGATGTTCCCCACGAGAATGCGCTACTCCGGCGTCTCGCTCGGCTACCAGGTGACTTCGATCCTCGCGGGGTCGCTCGCCCCGATCATCGCGACCGCGCTGCTGCAGCAGTACAACTCGTGGCTGCCGGTTGCCCTGTACATCGTGATCGCCTGCGCCATCACCGCCGCCACGGTGCTTTCGCTCCGCGAAACGAAGGGAGTCTCGCTGCGCGACGTCGACTTCGCCGACGCGAAGAAGCACGGGCTGGCGACGGCAGAGGCCCCTCTCCTCTAGCGCGACGTTCTCAGTCGCGGGATGCTACGGATGGCATCGACTTAGTTCCCCGCTGAGTCGCCCGGGTGCCACCGACGTGATGGCTGCCAGGTCCCATTCCAATGTTGACGACCGCGAATACCGTGCCGGGTCCGATGAGCAGTAGTTCGACGCCGTCCTTGTGGAGCAGCGGAACCAACTCGGTGTCCGCTCGTGCTATGACATCCTGTGCTCGCGCCGAGAAGATTGACGCCATCACTTCGGTCGCCAGAAAGTCGCGACCACCGTGGTGCACGACCCTGTTGAAAGTGCGCTCGGTGCCGCCGTCGTCGTCAAGTTCGCGAAGGTTGGGGGAATGAATTGTCATCGTGGATCCTTAGCTGATCAGCTCTGATGCTGTTGCGCACGAAGAGGACTACCGCGATCTTAGATCGCGCCATTTGGCCAAAAATAGGCATTGACAGATCGCTGAATTCACCAGTTCGGGTGAGGAAGCGAACGGCGGGGTTGACCGTGCATGCAAACCCGTGGAAGTTGAACAGCGACTCAGGGAGAAAACATGCGATCAAGACTTGTGCCGATGGTGTTGGTGGCGCTCGCCGCCTACGTGCTCGGCGCCCGCGCCGGCCAGGAGCGCTACGAGGCAATTAGGCGAATGGCCACGAGGGGTTGGAACGACCCTCGGACTCAGAAGTCGAGAATGAAGGCAAGGCGGGCGCAACTAAAGACAGCCCGATCATAACGAGGCATTGTCAGATACACCCCCGTTTTGGGGCCAACGCGCTCGACACATCGCCTCGTCGTCGCTGCTAACTTTGACCCAGATGTTCGGGAGAAATTCCTGCATCACCTGCTGATCGTGCGCCGAACGCGGGGGCGTTTTTGGCATGATTCACAGGTCATGTTTCGGTTCGGGAACTGAGACTCACCGGTCGCCGTCGCTCTTCGGGGCGGCGGCGATCGGCTTCAGCGCCGCCAACGAGGGGCGCGGGCCTTGCTCAGCGCGCCGGACGGACGGTGCCGTGCGAACGACAAAACGACCAACGCTGGGAATGGCTAAGCCAAGACCTGCCGTGCTAAGACCACGGACCGTTCCGCCCGCCGAACGGGGTCGCTGCAGCGAATGACCGCCCGGGCAGGCATACGGTGCCGGACGGCAGGAGCTGCGACTACGCCGCTCGCCGAGAAACGAACGACTCGGCGCTGGCTGCGACCTCGGCAGCAGCGTCGACGTCGGTCTCGCTGGCGTTGGTCTCGACCTTGGAATCCACCTCGGATTCAGAATCGACCGCCGATTCAGCGGCGACGTCGGCCTCCGACTCGAGGATCAGGGGCTCGATCGACATCTCACTGGGCGACTCAGACTCGAGCCAGCGGGTGTCGCTCTCGGCAATTTCATCCTCGGTTTCCGCGGCGATCTCGGCAACGCCGTCGTCGGAAGAGACGGCCACCGGCGTCGTGACGTGGGTGGCGATGTCGCGAGCGATGAATTCGGCTATCGTCTCGCCAAAGAGGGAGTCGGTGTCTGTCGCGCTGCGAAACTGCAGCGTCCACATTCCCGCTGCACCAACGGCCTTGAGGAGTCGTTCGCGCACCAGATCGAAAACGAGTTCCTCGAGCTCGTGCGAGTCTGCCGGAGACAGGCCGCCACTGTGCTTGCGTGATTCAATCACGACTCACCCTCCACTCTAGGTCCGTTACTTGCTCAGTATGAATTAGGTACCGAGAACAGTGGGGGTGACACGCCGGTGACAGTTGCTCGCCTAGGGCGTGAAAACCTCGTCCTCCATCGCGTCGTAGCCCTCGGCCTGGGGGTCGCCGTGAAGGCCGCCGCTGAGCGCGTATTCCTCCTCGGGGGAAAGCACGAGACGATTGCGACCGACGAGGGCAAAGATGAGAATGCCCGCGGCGAAAATGATGAGTCCCGTGAAGATCGCGGGCCGGAAGTCGATGACGAAGACGATACCGAAGAAGGTCAGGGCGGCGATCGCGCCCGCAACTACTGCGCCGAAGACGCCGACCGGGCTCCGATATGGCCGGTTAGCGTTCGGAAACTTGCGGCGGAGGATGACGAAGGAGACCATCTGCATCACGTAGGAGATGACGGCGCCGAACACCGCGATGAACAGGATTATCCCGTTTGCCGCGGTGGAGGCGGCCTCGCTCGCCGCGGATATCCACTGCACCACGAGTAGAACGATGAAACCGACGACAGCCCCGACGATGAGCGCGACCCACGGGGTCTCGTGTTTGCGTCCGGTGAGGGAGAGGAACTTCGGGTAGTACCCGGCGCGAGACAGCGAGTACATGTTGCGGCCGGCAGCGAACATGATGCCCTGCAGCGACGCGAGCAGGCCGACCAGCGCGAACAGCGCCAGAATCGCGGCGACACCGTCGGGCAGAAACGCCCGGAAGCCGTCAAGCAGCGGTTCCCCCGACGCGGCGATCTGCTTCGAGCCCGTCACCGCTGGGTTGAGGAAGAGCACGAGAAGTCCGAAGAACGCGAGAGTGACAATGCCCCAAATGCCGGCGCGCGGGATGTCCTTGGTCGGGTTGTGCGCCTCTTCGGCCGCGAGGGGAAGTTCTTCGATTCCGAGGAAGAACCACGTCGCAAATGGAAGAGCGAACAGAACTCCGCTCCAACCAAACGGAAGGAATTGGCTGTTGCCCTCGGTGGGGGCAATGTTCAGCAGTCGACCGAAGTCGACGGCTCCGAACGCCAGGGCCATGACGGTGAAGATCACGAGCACCGCTATTGAAATGATCGCCACGATGAGGGCGAAGCGAAAGCTTGCCTGCGCGCCAAGCGAGTTGAGACCGACGAAGACGGCGTAGAGGATGACCCACCAGAGCCAGCCGGGGAGGCTGAAGTGCAACAGTTCCTTCGTGATGGAGTCTGCGTAGTACGCGGAGAACAGCACGACGACTGCGGTCGTGACCACGTATTCGATTGTCTCGGCGAGGCCGGTTATGAAGCCTCCCCACGGTCCCATCGCGGCTCGTGCGAACGAATACGCGCCGCCGGTGTGCGGCATGGCGGCGGACATTTCTCCGATGGAGAAGAGCATTCCGAAGTACATGATGATGATGACGATCGTTGCGATGAGCAGGCCGCCCCACCCCGCCTGCCCAAGACCGGGATTCCAACCGGAAAAGTCGCCGGAGATGACGGCGGCGATTCCGATGCCCCACAGCCCCCAAAATCCCGCGGTGCGCTTGAGGCTTCTTTTCTCGAAGTAGCCCTCCGCGGCCTTGGTGTAGGTGACTCCAGAGACTCTGTTCTCGGCCATGAATTCCTCCAGCAACGCGGGTGTGTCGGGTGTTGGTCAAATGGGGCAACGTTCACGCTTATCGGAGAGCATGGCGTTTATTGGTACTCGGTGTCTACCTTTGGGGGCAAAAAGCTGTGAGCCCGTTTAGGATCGTGGACATGCCGTCGGAGATGTAATGGTCGGCACGCCGCATTCAAGCCGTCCGCCGAACCGAGGAAGAGGACACACGATGGCCGCTCGAACCGGAATGCTCACTACTGATCAACTCAACGGGCTCATCGACGCCGGCGAGATCGACACGGTGATCGTGGCCTTCACCGACATGCAGGGACGACTGGTCGGCAAACGAACCTCGGCCCGGCTGTTCAGAGAGGAGATCAGCCAGCACGGCGCGGAGTGCTGCAACTACCTGCTCGCGGTGGATGTCGAGATGAACACCGTCGACGGTTACCGGATCTCCTCCTGGGAGCGCGGCTACGGCGACATGGCCATGATTCCCGACCTGACGACGCTTCGATTGGTTCCCTGGCTTCCCGGAACCGCGCTCGTTCTCGCCGACCTCACCTGGCTTGACGAGAAGCCGGTCACCCCGGCTCCTCGCGAGATTCTGAAGCGGCAGATCGAACGACTTGCCGAGAAGGGGCTGATCCCTTACGTGGGCACCGAGCTGGAATTCTTGGTGTTCGAGAACAGCTACCGTGACGCCTGGTCGAAGGGATACGTCGGACTCACGCCCGCGAGCGACTACAACATCGACTACGCGCTGCTTGCCTCCACGCGGATGGAGCCGTTGCTGCGCGACATCCGAGTCAGCATGGAAAACGCCGGCATGTACTGCGAGGGAGTCAAGGGCGAGTGCAATCTGGGGCAGCAGGAGATCGCCTTCCGCTACGAAGACGCCCTGACCACGTGCGACAACCACTCCATCTACAAGAACGGGGCCAAGGAGATCGCCGACAAGCACGGCAAGTCGTTGACCTTCATGGCCAAATTCAACGAGCGCGAGGGCAACTCCTGTCACATCCACATCTCGTTCCGGGGCGCCGACGGCGGTGCGGTCTTTGCCGACCCGGAAGACGAACTGGGGATGTCAAAGATGTTCCGGCACTTCCTCGCCGGCCAACTCAAGACCATGCGGGAACTCACACTCTTCTTCGCCCCCAACATCAACTCGTACAAGCGCTATGTCGAGGGGAGCTTCGCGCCAACCGCGGTCGCCTGGGGCCTCGACAATCGGACCTGCTCCCTTCGGGTAGTCGGTCACGGGCTCGGCTTGCGAGTGGAAAACCGGGTTCCCGGCGGCGACGTCAACCAATACCTCGCGACGGCCGCCCTGATCGCCGGGGGGCTCTACGGAATCGAGCACGAGCTCGAGCTCGAACCGGCGCTAGAGGGAAACGCCTACGGGAGCGACGCGCCGAGGGTGCCGGCAACGCTGCGCGAAGCCGCCGAGCTGTTCGGCAGGTCGGAGATCGCCCGCGATGCCTTCGGGTCGGACGTCGTCGAGCACTATGTGAACAACGCACGGGTCGAGGTGCAGGCCTACGATGCCGCGATTACCGATTGGGAGAGAGTCCGTGGTTTCGAACGATTCTGAAGATGTCAGCGGGCCAGTCATCGGACTCACCACCTACCTCGAACAGGCGCGAACGGGGGTGTGGGACGTTCCGGCGGCCTTCCTGCCAAAGGTCTACTTCGACAGTGTGGTTCAGGCGGGCGGCGTCGCCGTGTTGCTCCCGCCCCAGCCGGTGACGGCGGGCATCGCGGCCCGGGTGCTTGATGGCCTCGACGGTCTCATCCTCACCGGCGGCAAAGACGTCGATCCCGCCCGCTACGGCCAGCAGCCGCACGAGAAAACCGACGAGCCACGACGGGATCGCGACGCGTGGGAGGCAGCCCTCATCACCGCCGCCATCGAGAGGCAGTTGCCGTTCCTCGGTATCTGCCGCGGCGCTCAACTGCTCAATGTGACCCTCGGCGGCACCCTCCAGCAGCACCTGCCCGACCTGCTGGGAACGACCAAATACCAGCGAGGCGGCGGCGAATTCAGCCGCATCGGCGTGCTCGTCGACTCGGCCAGCGCCGTCGGTCGGCTCGTGGAGACTACCGACCTCACGGTCGAGGTGTATCACCATCAGGCCATCGACGAGTTGGGCGATGGACTCCGCGTGACGGCGAGGAGCGAGGACGGGGTCGTGCAGGCCCTCGAGCTTGAGACCGTGCCATTCGGGCTTGCGGTGCAGTGGCATCCGGAACAGTCACCGGAAGACATCCGGCTGTTCGGAGGACTCGTGGATGCGGCGCGCGGCTATCACGTCGCGCGACGCGGTGCGGCGAGGGCGGACGCATGAGCGTACAGCTCCCTGGCCAGCCCGTAGGGACTCTGCTACTCAATCCGGCCGACGAAACCGAGCTTCGGGTGGTGCCGCACTCGAGCCGTGAGGAGGTCGATGAGGCTGTGGCCCGCGCCGCGGCGGCCCAGCGCATCTGGGCGACACTCGCTCCCGCCGAGCGCGCCGCAGGACTCCGGCGATTCGCGGCGGCCGTCGAGGGCGACCTCGAGACCCTCGCAGGCCTCGAGGTGCGAAATTCCGGCCACCCCATCACGCAGGCGCGATGGGAGGCGGGCCACGTCAGGGACGTTCTCAACTACTATGCGGCGGCGCCAGAACGGCTGCTCGGACGGCAGATTCCGGTGGCCGGCGGCATCGACGTGACCTTCCTGGAACCGCTCGGCGTCGTCGGGATCATCGTGCCGTGGAACTTTCCGATGACGATTGCGGCGTGGGGCTTCGCGCCGGCGCTTGCCGCAGGCAACGCCGTCTTGCTCAAGCCCGCGGAGTGGACGCCACTCACAGCCATCCGATTGGGCGAGCTCGCCGTCGAGGCCGGCCTTCCCCGGGGTCTCTTCACGGTTCTTCCCGGTCGCGGCGATGTCGTCGGCGACCGATTCGTGACGAACCCGGGAGTGCGGAAGGTCGTCTTCACCGGGTCGACCGACGTGGGGAAACGCGTCATGGCCGGTTGCGCCGAGCAGGTGAAGGCGGTGACGCTTGAGCTCGGCGGAAAGTCGGCCAACGTGGTGTTCGCCGATTCCGACCTGGAAAAGGCCGCGGCAACGGCGCCCTATGCGGTGTTCGAGAACGCCGGTCAGGACTGCTGTGCGAGAAGCCGGATACTGGTCGAGCGAAGCGCCTACGACCGGTTTCTCGAGCTTCTCGAGCCTGCAGTCAAGGGCGTGCGGGTTGGCGCCCCGACCGACGAGGCGACCGAGATGGGTCCGCTCGTCTCCGCGGCGCACCTCGAACGGGTCCGCTCTTACGTGACCGACGAGTCCCGGGTCGCCTTCCGCGGCAGCGCACCGGATGGTGCGGGGTTCTGGTTCGCGCCGACCGTGCTGTTGCCCGCCTCGCGCTCCGATCGATGCGTCACCGATGAAATATTCGGACCGGTCGTGACGGTGCTCCCTTTCGATGACGAGGCGGACGCGATCTCGCTCGCGAACGACAGCATCTACGGGCTTAGCGGTTCCATCTGGACCCGTGACATCGGCCGTGCGCTTCGGGTGTCCCGGGGAATCGAGAGCGGGAACCTGTCCGTGAACTCACACTCGTCCGTGCGCTACTCGACGCCGTTCGGCGGGTTCAAACAAAGCGGACTCGGCCGCGAACTTGGCCCAGACGCGGCCGTTGGGTTTACCGAGACCAAAAACGTTTTCATCAGCACGGACTGACACACCTCCACCACCACACGCAGGGAGCGCATTTCAATGGCAGTACCGAAGATCGATCTCACACGGCGTCTCGCCGGAAAGGTCGCTGTCGTCACCGGCGGAGCGAGCGGCATTGGCCTTGCCACGGCGAAGCGGTTCGCCGCGGAGGGGGCAACGGTGGTGATCGCCGATTTCAACCCAGTCAGCGGTGCCGCCGCCGCACAAGAGGTCGCTGGGCTTTTCGTGCAGGTCGACGTCACCGATGAGGATCAGGTCAACAACCTCTTCGCAGTGACCAACGAGACCTACGGCTCGGTAGACATCGCTTTCAACAACGCAGGGATATCGCCGCCCGACGACGACTCGATCGAAACCACCGAACTGCCAGCATGGCAAAACGTGCAGGACGTCAACCTCAAGTCGGTGTACCTATGCTGCCGTGCCGCGCTCAAGTACATGGTCGCGCAAGGATCCGGGTCGATCATCAACACCGCGTCGTTCGTTGCCGTTCTCGGATCGGCGACGAGTCAGATCTCCTACACCGCGTCGAAGGGCGGGGTGCTCGCGATGAGCCGAGAGCTCGGAGTGCAGTTCGCTCGCCAGGGGATTCGGGTCAACGCCCTATGCCCCGGACCGGTGAATACGCCATTGCTTCAGGAGCTTTTTGCCAAGGATGAGGAGCGGGCACAGCGTCGTCTCGTGCACATTCCCACGGGACGGTTCGCGGAGCCAGAGGAGCTCGCCGCGGCAGTCGCCTTCCTCGCGAGCGACGACGCCTCATTCATCACCGCATCCACCTTTCTTGTGGACGGCGGAATCAGCGCCGCGTACGTCACGCCGCTCTAATGAGTGAGTCGGGAGAGGTCGGGGATCGACCCGACATCGCCGGCGAGGCATTGTTTCGACCGGTCCGTGCCGGCAATGCGTTCGAGGAGACCGTCAGCCGTCTCCTGCAGGCGATCAGGTTGGGAATCGTGCCGCCGGGGGAGGCGCTTCCGGCGGAGCGCGAACTTGCGGCCCGATTCTCCGTGAGCCGTGACACGGTGCGGGACGCCATCCGCTCGCTCTCGGAGGCCGGATTCGTGGTGTCAAAACGCGGTCGCTACGGCGGGACCTTCGTCGCGGGGGCAACACCGAGCACGGCTCGGCCAGCGGACGGGGCCACTGGTTCGCGACCGACGGGCTCCGAGATCGACGACATCCTCGCAATTCGGGAGATTCTCGAGGTCGGGGCCGCCCGTGCTGCGGCCGGCAATAGCCTGTCCGCGGGAGATCGCGATCTGCTGTGGGGACGGCTCGGCGAGACCGCTGCGGCGTCGATCGACGACTATCGGCGGCTGGATTCCCGCCTGCACCTGACGATCGGGGAGCTGGTCAAAGCTCC
>JAUZFY010000155.1 GCA_030840185.1 Microbacteriaceae bacterium
CCCCGAGGCGCGGGCCGCCAGTTCACGGGTGTCCGTTGACTCCACCGCCCCGCGAACCGTCGGGCGGTCGAGTCCAACCGAGGGGGCGCCCCAGCTGGTGATCCGTCGGCCGTCGTCTAGGCACACGCTCAGCTGAAACCGGCTCGTCACGTCCTCGATCCTCGCCCACGGCAAGCGATGCGTGCGCAGGATGTTCACGAGTCGCAGCTCCGTCGGGGTGATGACGACACACGGCCGAACGAGGGTCGCATAGGAGACGAACAGGATCAGCAGAGCCCACGGGGCGGTCTGCAGCGAAAACACTATGGCTCCCCGTGTCAGCGAGTCCGCGAACAGAAAGATCGTGAGCGCGCACAGCGTGGCGAACGTCCACAGACCTCCAGTGGCGCGGAGCGTCACCTGCTCGGTCGCGCGCGACCCGTGCGAGTGCATCTCAGCCAACGACGAGAAGGTCGCTCTCGGCGTGGTGGCACGCTACCTGTCGCCCCTCGACATCTCGCTCGCGCGGATCGACCGTTTCGCAAATGCGTTTGCGGTCGTCCGGCAACAGTTGGTAAAGCGGGCACCGTGCCCGGAAATTGCAGCCGACGATGTCATCCGTCGGTGCCGGCAACTCTCCGGACAACAGGATCCGCCGCCGCGACTGCTCAATTTCGGGGTCCGGAATGGGAACCGCCGACAGCAAAGCCTGGGTGTAGGGATGGCGTGGTCGATCGAAGATGAGGTCCGACCGACCGTATTCGACGATTCGGCCGAGGTACATCACGGCGACGTCGACGGCGATACGGCGGACGACGGCAAGATCGTGGGCGACGAAGAGATAGGAGAGTGCGAGTCGCTCCTTGAGGTCCTCGAGAAGGTTGATGATCCCAGCCTGAACCGACACGTCGAGCGCGGAAACGGGCTCGTCGAGCACGAGGATCTTTGGGTCGACGACGAGGGCGCGGGCGATTCCGATTCGTTGTCGCTGACCACCGGAGAACTCGTGCGGGTAGCGCCGGGCGAACGACGGTTCCAGGCCGACGAGTTCGAGAATCTCCGCCACCTTCCTCCGCTGCTCGGCTCGAGGGGTGCCAAGCACAGTGAGTGGTTCGGCGATGATGTCCTCGACCATCATGCGCGGGTCGAGCGACGCCATTGGGTCTTGGAAAACCACCTGAATGTCGCCGCGAATCGCCTTGCGAGCGGCCTTCTTGAGGGTCGCGGTATCCACCCCGTCAACGAAGATGCTGCCGGACTCTGCGCCGGCCAGTTCGAGCACCTCGAGGATTGTGGTGGTCTTTCCGCTCCCGGACTCGCCGACCAGGCCGAGTGTCCGCCCACGCCTGACCGTGAAGGACACACCGTCGACGGCCTTGACAGTGCCGATCCGGCGACGGAAAACGGCGCCCTTGGTCAACGGGAAGGTGCGTTTCAGCTCGCGGACGTCGATGACTACCTCGGGTTCGACCCTCGCGATCTCCGCCGCGGGAACGGGTTCGGGGACGGGGAATATCTCGTCGGCAGGCAGCGCCCCCGAGGAGATCTCCTCCGCGCGGTGGCACGCGACCACACGATCGACGCCGGCAAACTTGACGGGGGCCAGTGGCGGCTCGACGGTTCGGCAGACGTCGAGCACAGCGGGGCAGCGATCGGCGAATGGGCAACCAGTCGGCAGGGTGGACAGGAGCGGCGGCCGGCCCTCGAGTGGAACCAGCCGGGTCGAGCTCGAATCAGTCATGTTCGGCATCGAACGGAGCAGGCCGATCGTGTACGGCATGACCGGGGCGCGAAAGAGCGGCACAACCGGTGCGCTCTCGACGATCCGACCGGCGTACATGACGGCTGTCCGGTCGGCGTTTCCCGCGACGACCCCGAGGTCGTGGGTGATCAGCAGCACCGCGGCGCCGGTGATCTCCTTGGCGGTCTGCAGCACGTCGAGGATCTGAGCCTGGATTGTCACGTCGAGCGCGGTCGTCGGCTCGTCGGCGATGATGAGCTGAGGGTCGTTGGCGATCGCGATCGCGATCATCGCCCGTTGGCGCATGCCGCCGGAGAATTCGTGCGGGAACCCCTTCGCCCGTCGCTCGGCATTCGGAATGCCGACAGTTTTCAGCAATTCAACCGCGCGCGCGTCGGCGGCGCGCTGGCTGAGTTTCGAGTCGTGAAGCCTCAGTCCCTCGGCAATCTGCTGGCCGATCGTGTACACGGGCGTGAGGGCGGAAAGCGGATCCTGAAAGATCATGGCGATCCCGCTGCCACGAATGCCGGACATCTCCCTGTCGCTCAGGCCGAGCAGTTCCCGGCCGTTGAACCGGACGCTGCCGGAAACCCGTGCGGTGGAGGGGAGTAGGCCCGCGATGGCAGTCGACGAGACGCTCTTTCCCGAGCCCGATTCCCCAACGATTCCGAGGAACTCGCCTGCGTTGATCTCGTATGACACCCCGCGCACCGCATGCACCGACCTGTTCTTGTCGGTGAAGGTGACGGAGAGGTCCTTGACGACGAGGAGCGGCTCAGTCATTGTGTGCTCCGGAGGTCGGGTCGATCGCGTCCCGCAACGCGTCGCCGAGCAGGCTCGAGGCGAGCACGGTGACGACGAGGATCGCGGCCGGAAGCACAAACAGCCACGGGCGGGTGACCGCCGAGGCGCTGCCCGCGGCGAGAAGAGTGCCGAGCGAGACATCCGGCGGCTGCACTCCGAAGCCGAAGAAGCTCAGTGTGGTTTCGGAGAGTATGGCCGCGCCAATTCCAAGCGTCGCGTCGATAATGAGCAGCGAGGCGACGTTCGGCAGGATGTGACGGCGAATGATGGCAAACCCGGACACCCCCATGAACCGTGCGGCCTTGACGTATTCGCGCTCGCGAAGGGACATGGTCTGCCCGCGGATGACCCGGCCGAGAACCATCCACCCGGACACCGCGAGGAAGATCACGAGGGCAAGCCAGGAGAGCGACTTGAACACCGGGCTGAGCAGCACGAGCACGTACAGCGAGGGAAGGACGAGCGCGAGGTCAATGAACCACACGATCACCCTGTCCCAGGCGCCGCCGAGGTAGCCGGCTGTCGCTCCAACGAAGCCGGCTATCAGGGCGGCGAGCGGACCAACGATGAGGCCGATCACCAGCGACTTCTGAAGGCCGACGAGCGTCTCGGCGTAGACGTCCTGGCCGATGTCGTTGGTGCCGAACCAGTGACTGAGAGTCGGTGGGGTGCTGAAGGCCAGTCCGTCCTGGTCGAGGAAGTTCCAGCGGTAGAGGTACGGTCCGACGAACGCCCACAAAATGATGAACGCGAGGACGCTCGCGCCGATCCGGGCCCGTTTGGTCGAGAACACACGGCGAAGTAGCATTCCGGCGCGCGAGCCATCGCGCGGCTCTACCGGTTCCGGATCGCGCGCCTCGTCGCTCGAGATGAGCGGTTCAAGAAGCACCATGGATTACACCCTTACTCTCGGGTCGAGCGCGGCGTACACCACGTCGGCAAGCGTTCCGGCGATGAGAACGAGGATCGATGTGAACAGG
>JAUZFY010000164.1 GCA_030840185.1 Microbacteriaceae bacterium
TGGATGAGGCGCACCGACTCGAAGCTCGCGGTGCTGAAGGTCGTATAGCCGCCGAGCAGCCCGGTTCCGATGATGAGCTGCCACTCCGCCGGTAGCACGGCTGTGGTCGCAAGCCCCGTGACGAGTCCGAGCAGGAAAGAGCCGGTCACGTTGATTATCGTCGTACCAAGCGGGAACGTGATCTTCAGCCGCGCTTTGACCAGGCCGTCGACAAGCAGGCGGAGGGCGGAACCGAGGCCGCCGGCGATCGAAATGAGGAGGAAGGCGAGCGGGGTCATCCGTTTCGCTTTCGAGCCGCCGCGCCGGACCGCGGGCGGTGTGCCGTAGTCGCGAGCGCGATCCCGGCGAAGGTCGCTAGCCCACCGAGCACAAGTGTGGCGAGGCTGTACGCGATTCCGGCGACCGCTTGCCCAGTGGTGAGCAGCAGACTCGTCCCCGTGGCGAGCGCGCTGTAGGTGGTGAATCCGCCCAACACTCCGGTTCCCACCAGTAGGCGCACGCCACGGCGGGTGCCCTCATCCGCTCCGCGCCGCATCAGCGAGTCGAGCAGCAGGCCGAGCGCGAAGGCTCCGACCACGTTGATCGCCAGAATGATCACGGGAACCCCGCCCAGCGAAGGAACGGTGAGACTAAGCGCTTCGCGCGCCGCAGTGCCGGCCGCGCCGCCGAGGGCAACGAGTCCGAGATAGCGCCACCGAAGGTGCGGCGGCCGAGCGGGTGCGCGCGTCACCCGAGAATCGGGCCCCTGACGATTGAGTTTGCGATCGGGCGGTGTGTCGGGGATGCTCATCCGATGAGGCGTTCCTTACTGATTGCTCTCGCCCCGCTGAGCGAGGCGAAACACTAACACTGCACTCACCCCAACCTCCATGGCAACTCCTCATCCGAAGCCACCGGCGTGAGCGGAATGACGACGACAGGTTTATGTTGCCGATGTGCCAGGTGGGAGGCAACGGATCCGGTGAAGAATTCTTGCACCGTCGCCCGCGCGTTCGCCCGGCGGCTGCCGACCACGATCATGATCGGCTGGATCGCGGCGCTGAGGTGTTCGAGCGCCCGGGCGGGCTGGCCGGCTAGGTCGCGGGTCGACCAGGAAATGCCGAGCGGGTCCAATAGCCTCCCGATTTCGGCGGCGTAAGCCTCGGGAAACCCCGCATCCTCAACATCCGCGAGGTCGGGATCGAGCGGCATGGATTCCACGATGCCGTCGGGACCCTCCTCGGTGACGTACCTGCTGCTGTCCGCCCACGCGCACACCAACTCCGCACCGAACCGCTCCGCGAAGACGGCCGCGTGCCGGACTACCGCCTCCGGCTGCCCGGGGAAAACGCCGACGATGATTCGGGGCGTGCGATATTCGCTCATGATGCCCTCCTTGGGCGATGAATCTAGCGCATCGCGGCACGCTCGCAGCCAAGTCCGTCGCAATCGGCAGCGGCTTGTCTGGACAGCCGCCGTTGTCACGGGAGTAGGTTCGGCGCAATTAGCCAAAACACGCTAGTCCCGCAGCCGTCACGGCGCTGGCCGTCGCGATTCCCCATCGCGATTACCCGGTCCCGTTCGGGCGGCGCCCCATCATGACATCTATGAGTGAAGGCGTTAGCGCTCGCCGAGCGACCGGGGGGCCGTTCGCCGTTGCGGCCCTCGGTTTCGCCGGCGCCGCCGCTGTTCCGGTGCTGCTGCTCCCAGCTGTTCTTCGCCTACGGGATAACTCGGCGTTGCGGGTAGCTACTTATGCGGGAGCAGCCTCGGTTCTGCTTTCCCTCATCGGGTTCTTGCGCTGGGTCTTCGTTGTACCGGCACTCGCCCGGGCGGCTGTGTCACCGGACCAACACCCGGCTGGAACTCACAAATGACCCGAGATGCGCGAACGAAACGTGTGACTGCGCTCGTCTAGGCCCTCCAACACGATTGCCGCCCCCTGGGCTCGGTACTTCAGCTCGATGGCGTCCAGGACCCAAACGGTCGATGCATCCCAGATCTGTGCGTGCGTCATGTCGATGACGACGGACTTCGGGTCCTGCGCGAAGGCGAACCGGTCGATCAGCGTGTTGCTGCTTCCGAAGAACAGCGGCCCGTGGACGTTGTAGCGCACGGAACTTCCTGCGGCGTCGAGGGCCCGATCGACCCGAAGGTGGTGGGCAACCCTTCGGGCGAAAAGGGCAAGGGCGAGAACGACTCCTGCCGCCACGCCCACTGCCAGGTTGCCAGTGGCAACGACGACCGCCACCGTCACTACCATCACGATCGTCTCGGAGAGAGGCATCCGCTTGAGCAACATCGGGTTCACGCTCCCCCAATTCATCGTGGTGATGGCCACGATCATCATCACTGCGGCGAGCGCCACCATCGGTATTCGCGCCATGACGCCGCTGAGGGTGGTGACGAGGAGAAGCAATGTCGCTCCGGCGACCAGAGTCGAAATGCGGGTACGAGCGCGACCGATCTTCACGTTGACGATCGTCTGGCCGATCATCGCGCAGCCGGCGATCCCCCCAAAGAACCCAGCAAACAGGTTAGCCACTCCGAGCGCCCAGGACTCGCGGCTCTTGGACGACCCGGTACCAGTGAGATCGTCCACCACCTTCGCGGTGAGGAGCGACTCCAACAATCCGACGAAGGCGATGCATACTGCGGTCGGCCAGACGATCTGTAGTGTCTCGAGATTGATCGGCGCAAGGAATGGTGTCAGCCCGGGCAGCACCCCCGACATCGATCCGTCGTCGCCCACGCTGGGGACGCTCATGCCCGTGACGATCACGATCGCCGTCACGACCACGATGGCGACCAGTGCCGCCGGGACGGCACGCGTGAGCCGGGGCAGCACGACGACGATCAGAATCGTGAGGACGAACAACGGGTACACGAGCCACGGCACCCCGACGAGATGCTGGATCTGCGCCATGAAGATCAGGATCGCGAGCGCGTTGACGAAACCGATCATCACCGATCTCGGGATGAATTGCATGAGCCGCGCGAGTCCGGAGACGCCGAACACGATCTGGACCAGACCGGCGAGGATCACAGCCGGCAGCAGGTATTCGACGCCGTGGCTCTTAACCAGTGGGGCGACGACGAGCGCGACGGAGCCCGCGGCGGCGGTGACCATTGCCGGCCGGCCGCCGAGGAAGGACATGGTGATTGCGAGAATGACCGAGGCGATAAGGCTCACCTCCGGCTTGACGCCGGCGATCACCGAGAACGAGATGACCTCGGGAATCAACGCCAGGGTGGTTATGACGCCGGCCAGCACCTCGACGCTCAACGCCTTCGGCGACCGGAAGACGGCTATCGAGGGCATCGACCTCATGCGATTGCGCAACGACTCGGACGGGGCATTCATACGGCGAACCTTCTCGGCGACGGGACTGCCGCATGGTCGGACAACGGGGGTCGGTCAGCTCGTGGGGAGAGGGCAGCCGCACGTGGGGGAATCCCGCGTTTCGGGTCGCGGGCATTTTGGCTGACGCCCCGTCCATTGTAGTCAGCACCTATGCGGACGCTCGCCGTTCGAGTAGCGACCGATCTCGCTGGTCGAGTAGCGACCGAACTCGCTGGCGCTCGCTACTCGACCCACAGGAACTCGCTACTCGACCCACTGAACACGACGACTATTCGCGCGGCGCCGGTACCGACCTGAGCGCACCCGCGAGCGCCTCGAGCGCCGGCAGAACATTGATGATTGCCTCGCGGTCGGCCTCGGGCAGGCGGCCGAGACATTCCGCGACGACCTTGCCACGCTCGGTCTTGATGCGCTCGTGCATCGACACGCCCGCGTCGGTGATGTCGACGAGACCGGAGCGCAGGTCCTGCGGGTTCTGAACGCGACGGGCGAGCCCCGCCTCGTCGAGCTTGCCGACGACACGGGACACCATGGTCGGGTTGAGTCCCTCGATGTCCGCGAGTTCCGCGAGGCTCAGCGGTCCTCGCCAGGCGATGAGTCCGAGAGCGGATGCCTGCGACGGCGTCAGTCCCTCGCCGGTCGCGGAGGCATTGAACTGGCGCGACAGCTTATTGATGACGCCGCGGAGGCGTGCTGCGACGTCGACATCCATTTTTCTCCTCCGGCCTCGGGCTACCAGTTTACTTGCTTGCCGGCAGGCAATGTATTGTGAAAGGTGTGGCGATACCGTTGCCTGCTCGCACGCCCCCCGATCCAGAAAGTCTACGCACGGCATGACTCGCCTGAATATTGGTCGAAAGCGCCCCACCGAGGAGGCATTGTCGACGATGACGGGCGAGATCGACCTCCCCGCCCCCGCGCGATCTCCAGCCGACGACGAGCCACTTCCCCGACGAGGTCTCGTCTTCTTCATCGTCGCGATGGGCCTGTTCATGGCGTCCGTCGACCAGACGATTGTGGCGACGGCCCTCTCAACCATCCAACGCCAACTTCATGCTGGCATCGAGTGGAGCGGCTGGACGATCACCATCTACGCGCTCGGCCAGATTCTCGTGATGCCGCTCGCCGGCAAGCTGAGCGATATGTACGGCCGCAAGAAGGTCTTCATGACCGCCGCAGTCGTCTTCACCGTCGCATCGCTGTGTTGCGGCCTCGCGACAAATATCTACATGCTCGTTGCCCTGCGTGCCATCCAGGCGATCGGTGGCGGCGCCTTCATGCCGTCGGCGACCGGCAT
>JAUZFY010000173.1 GCA_030840185.1 Microbacteriaceae bacterium
GACCTGCTTGTCGGGCACGCCGACGAAGGTGGGGTTGTTGCCGATCGACGCCGCCGCCGGCATCGTTCGCCCGTCCACCGTCGCGAGCGCGGCGTAGACGCCATCCGCGGGAACAAGTCCCTCGAGATCGGAGGACAGGTTCGCGGTCGGGTAGCCAAGCTGCCGCCCGCGCTGTTCACCACGCACGACGATTCCGCGCACGGATGGGCGACGCTCGAGCAACTCCGCGGCCTCCCCCACCCGGCCCTTGGCCAACAGCTCGCGAATCCAAGTCGAGGATATGGAGCGATCGCCGTCCGGTTGCACGGCACCGATGGTGCGCACCTCGAATCCGTGTTGCGCGCCGAGTCCGGCGAGAAGATCAACGGTCCCGAGGCCCTGCCGACCGAATCGAAAATCGGGTCCGACGAGCACGAGTCCGACATGCAGGATGCCTACGAGCACGTTCTCGACGAATTCCTCCGGCGTCTGCATGCTGAACGCCTCAGTGAACTCGATCATCACCGTCGCGTCGATGCCGGTGCTTTCGAGAATCTCCCGCTTCTGCGCGTTGGTCGTGAGCGCGGGCGGGCACAATTCCGGCCTGAGCAGGGCGAGCGGGTGACGGTCGAAGGTGAGAACCGTCGAGACCAGCCCGGCCTGTTCAGCCGCGGAACGCAGCTCGGTCAACACCCGTCGGTGCCCGGCGTGCACGCCGTCGAACTTGCCGATGGTGACAGCCGAGGGTCCGAAGTTCGCCGGCACGGCCTCGAGGGAGGAGTAGAACTGCATGGCTAGCTTCCGGCCGTCTGCACCGGCGCGACCGACACAACGGACGGCCGACGACGGTGGAGGTAGATCATGCCCAGCACCGGAAGCGCGAGCGGAATGAGAAGGTACCCGAGGCCATACGCCGACCAGACGGTCGACTGACGACCGAACGGGTCAACGCCGTGCAGCCCGAGCAGCGACGGAACGAACACGCTCAGAGTGCCGACTACGATAACGCCGACGAACTCGAAGCCGATTGTCGCCCAGGCGACCCGGTACCAGGTGTCGCCGCGCATGATGAGCGCGACAGTGGCGAGGATGTAGACGAGTGCCGACAGGGCTGACAGTGAAAACGCCAGCGGAGCCTCGGAGAAGCGGTCGATTATCTGGAACACCGATCGGCCGGTCGCGGCGAGGGCGAGGATCGCGTATACCGCGATGAGGACGCGACCGACGCCGACCGCGCGGGAAGAAGAGTTGGCAGTCATCACTTCTAAGATTAGGCCACCTGGAAGACCCAGATTTGATACATCCGGTACACCATGACGGCCACGGCAAGACAAATCACGCCGAGAACCACCGTGCTCCACCGATTGCGCTCGAGCAGGGCCCAAAACCCGGCGAGCGGGGGAAGCAGGAGTGCTGAGATCATGTAGATGTAAAACTCCGGCAGACTGCCCCGCGGCGGGTTTCCGGCGAACGGCGACACGATCGCGACGACGAGCTGCGCGATCAGAAGGAGCTCGACGACGAGCGTGGCTCCCATGGAGTAGTCGTTGGGCTGGCGGCCGGCGAACCCTAACGCGAGACAGAGCAGTCCGGCCACCACCGCAACGCCGACCTGCAGATAGGTGAACCACTCGATCACGAGGGGGCTTCCTTCTCGTCGGCGGGTTTCTGATCGGCGGGGAAGTTTGCGACCGGCTTGGCCGTGCCGCCGCCGAACTGCAGGATGCCAACCAATCGGCCGTCCGGAGCCACCGCCGCCACCGGTCCGTCCCCGGGGGCCGGCCGCTCGGCGAGCAGCCGCTTGCCGTGACCGAGGTCGACGGCCTGCTCGGCAGTCAACCGGTAGACGGGAAACAGTCGCGTGGCGACCGCAGCGGGAGTGAGCAGGCTAGCCGCGACGTCGAGCGACTCGAGTTCCGCGGCATCCGTCACGCTGAACGGGCCGATTCTCGTGCGACGAAGGGCGGTGAGGTGGCCGCCGACGCCCAGTGCGACTCCGAGGTCGCGAGCGATCGCGCGGATGTAGGTTCCCGACGAGCACTGGATGCGCACATCGAGGTCGAGGAAGTCGGCCTCGTGTCGGAACCCGAGCACCTCGAGCGCGGAGATGGTCACGGTTCGCGCCGCAAGCTCGACGGCCTCGCCGGCGCGGGCGAGGGTGTAGGCGCGTTTTCCGTCGACCTTGATGGCGCTGACGCTGCTCGGGACCTGCCGGATCTCGCCGGTCAGTCTCGCGAGCGCCTCCTCGAGTGCCGACTGACCGAGCGACGCTATCGCCCCGGCCGGCGCCTCGCTGATCGTCTCCCCCTCCGCATCGTCGGTGTTCGTCGCGGAGCCGAGCCGGATGGTGGCGAAGTATTCCTTGTCGAGGCCGACGAGGAAGGTCAATAGCCTCGTGGAGTTGTTGATTCCGAGCATGAGCAGCCCGGTCGCCATCGGGTCGAGGGTTCCCGCATGCCCGACCTTCTTGGTTCCGGCGCGCTTCCGCACCCTCGCGACGACGTCGTGACTCGTCAGACCGGTCGGCTTATTCACGAGCAGGATGCCGCTCTTGCCGTTCGCCTCGGTCACGCCTGGGGACCGCTGCTCGTCATGTTCTGGCCGGCATAGTCAGTCATCCTCACGCCGATCATCGTAGTGATCAGCATGCCACCTGCCCGCTGATAGCGCGATTCGAAGGGTATGGCTCCTCCTGCAACCGGCCCGGTTGTGCCGCCAGCTAGGCTTCTCGGCATGAGGGTCGGAGTCATCGGGGTTGGCGCGATCGGCGGCACCATCGCAAGCCTGCTGGCCCGGGCGGGGCACTCTGTAGAGGTAACCGGGCACGCTCGGCACCTCGGCGGCATCGCCGAGCGGGGGCTGCGGCTGAGCGGGGCGTTCGGCGACTACACGGCACGGGTCGCGGCGAGTGAGCGGCTAACCGTGGCTCCCGACCTCGCGTTTGTCGCAACCAAGGCCCAGGATGCCGGCGTCGCCCTGGCAGACAACGCCGCACGATTGCGCGGAGTACCAGTCGTCGTCGTGCAGAACGGGCTCGAGTCGGTGGTCAACGCGAGGCGAGCGTCCGCAGGCTCGGACATCGTCGGCGGGCTGGCCCTGTACGCGGCGTCCCTCGTCTCCCCCGGCGAAATCGTCGTCACCACGGACGGCTCGACCTATCTCGGCGGGGACCTTCTCCCGACGCTCTACGCCTCACGCGTCCTCGGCGCCGTCATGCCGGTCACGGTCACCGACAATTTCGACGGGGCGCAGTGGACGAAACTCATCGTGAATCACGTCAACGCCCTTCCGGCGATCACCGGGTTGAGCGTTCAGGACGTTATCGCCCGACGGGATCTGCGGCTGCTGATGACCGAGAGCATGCGGGAGGCCGTGCGGGTCGGTCGCGCGTCCGGCGTGCGGTTCGAACCGCAGCAGGGTCTGTCGAGGCCGCTTTTGTCGCTACTCAAGTCGGCGCCGCCGTCTATCGGCCAGATGCTCCCGCTGCTGATGAGGCGCAGGATGGGACGGCGCCCCAATCCCGGATCGACGTTGCAGAGCATCCGCCGGGGACAGCCGACCGAGATCGACTATTTGAACGGGGCAATAGTGCGTCGCGGCGCCGCGCTTGGCGTGCCGACACCGGTGAGCTCCGAGATCGTGCGGATGGTGCACGAAGTCGAGGCATCGGCAACGT
>JAUZFY010000183.1 GCA_030840185.1 Microbacteriaceae bacterium
AGGATGACGATGTCATCTCCTCGACGCTATTTCGACGAGGTCCTGGCGAGAGGCGACGGCTTCCTCGATTCTCTCGATGTGCTCAAAGACGACCTGCAGCACCACGCGCCCGGCTGCTACTCGGCGCACTCCGGCATCAAGGCCTGGCAGAAGCGCGCGCAGTATGCGGTGCTCTCCGCGGAGCGCTGGGCGGCGGTGATCGCGACGCAATCCGGGACCTCCTACCCTCGGGAGGATCTCGAGCGCGCCTGGAAGCAGGTGCTGTTCAATCAGTTCCACGACGTGCTTCCCGGTTCCGCCATCGAATCCGCGTATACGGATGCCCGTGACCAGCTCGGCGAAGCTGTCTCGATCTCCAAGCGCATCATCGTGCGTGCGCACAACGTAATCGCCCGCCAGATCGACGTTCCGTTCGAGGACGGCACGCAGCCGGTAGTCGTCTTTAACCAGCATCCCTGGCCGGTCAGCACCGACGTGGCGCTGCAGTTCGGCGCCCAGCGCGCCGGTGTGCACGTGGTCGATGACGAAGGTCGGCAGGTCCTGTTCCAGAAGAGCCAGTCGACGGCGACGACCGATGACGCGAGTCGCGGAACAATCGCGTTCCGCGCGGAGATTCCGGCGTTCGGGTATCGGCTGTACCGTCTGCGCCCCGGAGCAGCGCCTCGCGATGCCGAGTGGACATCCGCTCCACCGTCTGCGCTTTCCGTCACGAGCTCTGTGATCGAGAACGAGTTCCTGCGCCTCGAGATCGACCCGAAGACCGGCTGGTTCACGTCATTCTTCGACAAAGTCGCCGGCGTGGACGTCATGGCGGGAGTGGACGGGTCGACTCACACGCAAGTGTGCGACGATCCCACGGACACCTGGGGTCACCGCGTCGTCTCGTACGCGTGGCCGGGCGACACGATGAAGACGAAGCGGATCGTGGTGCGCGAGTCCGGCCCGTTGCGCTCTCGTGTGCGTGTTGAGCGGGAGTGGGGCAACTCCACCCTCGTCGAGGAGTTCGTGCTCTCCCACGACAGCGCCGTGCTGCGCGTCGATGTCACGCTGGACTGGCGCGAAAAGGCGCATCTGCTCAAGCTTCGTTTCCCCACGGTGCTCGAGAAGCCGCGCGCCCGGTACGAAATCCCCTTCGGATCGATGGAACGCCCGGTGGATGGTGCCGAAGAGCCGGCACAGTCCTGGGTGGACGTGAGCGGAACCGTTGATGGCAGCCCGGCCGGGCTGACCGTGGTCACCACGAACAAGCACGCCTTCGACGTATCGCCCGGCGAACAGCCGAGCATCGGGATCACCGCGGTCCGCAGCCCGGTGTACTCCTGGCACGACCCTCGCTTGCTCGACCCCGCGGGAATCTACACTTTCCAGGACCAGGGGGTCCAGGAGTTCAGCTACGAACTGGTGTTGCATGCCGGCGACTGGACGGCGTCCCAGCCGACCCGTCGCGCATCCGTGCTCGGTTCGCCCGTTCGCGCGATGCTGGAGTCCTCACACGGCGGTCTGTTGCCACGGAGGCATTCCTTCGCATCCGACGGCGCCGGAAGCGTCGCGATCACCGCCATCAAGGGCACCGAGGACGTCGTGAGCGCCGCCCTCGGTGGCGCCGACCTGATCGTTCGGGCCGCAGAGCTTCACGGCACCGCGGCCACGGTGGAGCTCGAGCTTCCCCTCGTCGGTCGCACCCTCGCACTGGAGTTCGGTCCAAGCCAGGTGCGCACCTTCCGGGTACCGCTCGACCCGACCGGTGACATCGTCGAGGTCGACCTGGTCGAGCGTCCGCTCGCCGCCAACTCCTGAGGTGACTCGCCCCGCGGTATCCATCGCCGTTCTCGACTCCGCTGGCGCGCCTTGCGAACTTCCCTTCGACATCCGCCAGGAGTGGACGGCGGGCAGCGAGGGCTTCTGGACCGTTTCCGTGTTGGCGCGATACGCGGGTCTGACCGAGACCGAGGCCAACCTGCGCGCCTCAACGGGAATCCTCAACGCTCCGGACCCGTGGTGGCTGATTCCCGGCGGCTTCTACGGCCAGAACCGCCCGGAGGGGAACGACCGGGTGTTCCCGCGCTTCGGAATCGGGGCGACGGGCGCCGAGGACGCGGAGCGGATGACGAGCAACGCCTGGGAGTTCCGGGCCGACCGCACCGCCACACCGGCGGTCTTCGCCTGGGGCGGCGCCGGGCTTGGCGGCGCAGCGATGGCCGCGTCCGAGAACACGGCGCTCGGACAGACCGGCGTCGGGTTCGCACACGATTCGGCGACGGGATCGGCGAGCATTCACCTCACCTTTCCCTACCGTGAGGGGCCGGTCAGCTACTACGGCGACGATGTCGCGCGGCCCGCGCTGATCGAAACCTATCGCTGGACGCCGGGTGAGACGATCGAGCTGTCGTTCACCGTCCATGAGCTCGCGGCGGACCGTCATGCGTACGCGCCGGTCCTCCGTACCATCCGCGAGAGCACTCCCACGCGTCTCCGGCCCTGGGTGTCGGTCGACAGCGCGGCGGATCTCACCGCCGAAGGGCTGCTCCGCTGGCACTACGATCCGGACCCCGGGATCCTGCTCGAGACCGTCGGGTTCGACCGCGGTGTGAGCGGCAGGGACGGCAAGAGCGTCGACCGACAGGCCATGCACGTCGGATGGATCAGCGGCATCCCCTGGGCCTATGCATTGCTGCGGCACGGCATGCGCAGGGGGCTGATGGACGAGGTGGCGGCGGGGAAGCGAGTGATCGACTTCATCGCCGGGAACCTGTCACCGTCCGGCACATTCTGGGGAACCTGGTATCGCGAGAGCGGCTGGACCCAGAGTTGGTCCGTGATCAAGCGCGGCCTGCACTCCCGCACGCTCGCGGAAGCCACGCTCTTTCTCGTGCGGGCGCTCGCCTTGCGGCCGGACGAGGCCACGTGGAGCCGCGCGGTTCGATCCAACCTCGATGCGGTAGTCGCCCGGCAGAGGGCGGACGGCAATCTCGGCTCCGTTCATCATGCGGAAACCGGTGAAGTGCTCTCCTGGGCCGGTTCCGCCGGCCTCACCTGGGTGGCAGCGCTCGCCGAGGCGGCGGG
>JAUZFY010000187.1 GCA_030840185.1 Microbacteriaceae bacterium
TACCTGCTGCCGGACGAAGAGCGCAGCGCGATGCTTTCGGATCACGGGCGCAAGGGCAGCGAATACCGTCAGGTGCGCGCCAACACCGTCGCATCCTTCGCCCTCGGCGACTACGAGTGGATTCTTGCCCTCGAGGCCCCGGAACTCGTCGACCTGGTCGACCTCATGCGCCACCTTCGGCAGACCGAGGCCCGGCGCCACGTGCGCGAGGAAGTACCGTTCTTCACCGGTCGACGCATCTCGATCGAGGAGATTCCCGAGGTTCTGTTGTGAGCATCACCAACGGTGAGCTGGTTCCCGGAGCGACGGAGGCGGCGCGCGGCGGCGCGGAACACGTCACGGAACCGACGGCGTACGACGCGATCCTTCTGACCAGCTTCGGCGGCCCGGAGGGCCAGGACGATGTCATCCCGTTCCTCCGCAACGTCACTCGTGGACGCGGCATCCCGGAGGAGCGCCTCGAGGAAGTCGCCCACCACTACCGCGCGTTCGGCGGGGTAAGCCCGATCAACGCGCAGAATCGGGAGTTGAAGGCGGCGCTCGAGGCGGAGCTCGCCCGTCGCGGCATCGACCTTCCCGTGCTCTGGGGCAACCGCAACTGGAAGCCATACCTGCGAGAGGCAATCCTTGAGGCCAACGAGCGGGGCTACCGCAAGCTCATCGCCATCGGCACGAGCGCGTACAGCTCGTACTCGAGCTGCCGGCAGTATCGCGAGGACTACGCGGAGGCGCTCACCGAGACCGGCCTGGACGGCGTGATTCAGATCGACAAGGTGCGCCAGTTCTTCGACCACCCCGGCTTCGTTGAGCCATTCGTCGAGGGCCTCGCGGCCGGTCTAGCCGAGGTCGCCGCCGCCGGAATTCCCCTCGAGCAGACCCACGTGCTGTTCTCCACCCACTCCATCCCGACCATGGATGCCGCCAAGAGCGGCCCGCAGTCGCGCGGGTTCGGCGAGGGCGGTGCATACGAGGCGCAGCACCGGGCCGTGGCCGAGGTCGTGGTGGCCGCGACGAGCCCGAGCGTCGACTGGTCCCTCGTGTTCCAATCGCGCAGCGGTCCGCCGACGCAGCCCTGGCTCGAGCCCGACGTGAACGACGCGATCACCGACCTAGCCGGCCGCGGCATCCGGGCGGTCGTGATTGTGCCCCTCGGATTCGTGAGCGACCACATGGAAGTGAAGTGGGACCTCGACACCGAGGCGATGGAGACCTCACGCGGGCTTGGTGTTCTTGCGGTTCGGGTGCCGACCCCCGGCACCAATCCTGCCTACGTCGCAGGCCTCGTCGACCTCGTGCTCGAGCGGCGTGACGGAGTGCCGCTCGATGAGCGCCCGGCGCTGACCGAACTCGGCCCCTGGTACGACGTGTGTCGGCCGGGCTGCTGCGAGAACGTGCGTCTCGGGTTCAAGCCGGCCCTCGCCGGAGTCGCGCCGTGACCGCCGCGCTCCGCATCGGCACGCGGGGAAGCGCCCTCGCTCTTGCCCAAACGGGCGTCATGGCCGACGCTATCGCCAAGGCGTCCGGCCTCGAGGTCGAGATTGTCCCGATTGCCTCGGAGGGCGACCACTCCACGGCATCGCTCGCGAGCCTCGGCGGAACCGGCGTCTTCGCTAGCAGGCTGCGTGAGGCACTCATCGCCGACACCTGCGACCTCGTCGTGCACTCCCTCAAGGATCTTCCGACCGCGCCTTACCCCGGGCTGCGCATCGGCGCGGTGCCAAAGCGAGCGGACGCCCGCGACGTACTGTCCGCCCGTGACGGCCTGACCCTCGACGGCCTCGACGTCGGCGCCCGGGTCGGCACCGGCTCGCCGCGCCGTGCCGCGCAATTGCGGGCGCTCCGCCCGGAGGTCGAGGTCGTGGACATCCGCGGCAACGTCGACACGCGACTGCGGAAGGTGACCGACGGTGAGCTCGATGCCGTGATTCTCGCGGCGGCCGGGCTCGGTCGACTCGGTCGGCTAGACGCGGTGACCGAGTACTTCGAACTGTCCCGCTGGGCGACCGCGCCGGGTCAGGGCGCCCTCGCGATCGAGGTTCGCGAGCACTACTCCGCGGAGTTCGGCGCGATGCTGAAGGCGATCGATCACCCCTCGACCCGCATGGCGGTGTTCGCGGAGCGAGCGGTGTTAGCCAGACTCGAGGCCGGCTGTTCGGCGCCGATCGGTGCCTCCGCGGTTCTGGACGGCGAGATGCTGTTCCTGACGGCGACGGTCTACGCGAGTGACGGTTCGAATTCCTTGACCAGTTCGCACGCGCTCGTTGTGGAAGGTTCGGCCACCGAACGGGCGCTCCTTCCCGACGAGCTCGGCGCTCGCGTGGGCGACGAGTTGCTTCGGCTGGGGGCGGCCGAACTCGCGCCGCTCGGGACGGATCAATGAGTCTTTACCGTGAGAACAGGCCACTGACCGGGTGGCGAGTGCTGGTTCCGAGGGGCGGAAAGTGGGGTGACGGCGTCGCCGCGACCCTTCGCTCCTACGGTGCGGTGCCGGTCATCGCCCCGATGATCAACTTCGCCAGTGCGGAAAACCCCATCCGGCTATCGGACGCGCTCAAGCGACTCGAGCGTGGCGACTTCGACTGGCTGGTCATCACGAGCGCGACGACTGTGGATGTGCTTCTGAGCCAGCAAGTTGCCGTCCCCGCCTCGACCCGCATCGCCGCGGTCGGCGAAACCACCGGAGCCGCCCTCGCCCTTGCCGGCTACCGGGTCGACTTCGTGCCGGAGAGCGACAATTCGGCTCGCGGTCTCGTCAAGGAGTGGCCCGCCTCTGACATCGTCGGCAAGGTGCTTATCCCGCAGTCCGACATCGCGGAACCGACCCTCGTTGCCGGGCTCGGGCGGCTCGGCCTCGACGTCGAATTCGTCGCGGCCTACCGTACGGTCGGCGTTCAGGTGTCCGAACATGTGGCGGCGGATGTCGCATCCGGCCGGATCCGCGCCGTGCTCATCACCTCGGGGAGCGTCGCGCGGCAGGTTCAAGCGCAGCTCGCACCGCTGCCGGAGGAGACGGTTGTCGCCGCGATCGGGCCGCGCACGGCATTCGACGCTCGAGCAGCCGGCCTCACCGTGCACATCATCGCCGAAACTCGCTCGGCCACCTCGCTCGTCGAGGGACTCGTCGAGTACGTTCTTGCCCAGGGAGAGACCAATGACTGACAGCGCCCCACGAATTCGGCCGCGCCGGCTTCGAACGACGCCTGCCATGCGACGGCTCGTCGCCGAAACCAGGCTGAGCGCCGCGGAACTCGTGTTGCCCGTATTCATTCGGGAGGGAATCTCGGAGCCGGTGCCCATCGGTTCGATGCCGGGCGTCGTCAACCACTCGCTCGACAGCATCCGGCGGGCGGCCACCGAAGCGGCGGAAGCCGGCATCGGGGGCCTCATGCTCTTTGGAGTGCCCGAGCACAAGGACGCAGTCGGCTCCGGCGCGACCGATGAGAACGGCATTCTCAACGTCGCGACCCGGGTCGTGATCGAGGAGGTCGGCGACGCTCTCGTAGTGCAAACCGATCTCTGTCTCGACGAGTTCACCGACCACGGGCACTGCGGAGTGCTGGACTCCCGAGGCTACGTCGACAACGACGCGTCGCTCGAGCGCTATCGCGACATGGCGCTCGCCCAGGCGAACGCGGGATCGCACCTTCTCGGACTCAGCGGGATGATGGACGGCCAGGTGGCAGCCGTGCGCTCCGTTCTCGACGACAACGACTTCGGCAACACCGCGATCCTCGGCTACGCGGCCAAGTATGCCTCGGCGTTCTATGGCCCGTTCCGCGAGGCCGTCGCGTCCTCGCTCGTCGGGGACCGGCGTACCTACCAGCTCGACACCGGAAACCGCAGGGAGGGCCTCCGCGAGGTCATGCTCGACGTCGACGAGGGGGCGGACGTGGTGATGGTCAAGCCGGCGATGAGCTTCCTCGACGTGTTGGCCGACGCCGCAGCCATCAGCCCGGTTCCGGTCTGGGCCTACCAGGTGTCTGGCGAATATTCGATGATCGAAGCCGCGGCCGCGCACGGGTGGATAGATCGCCGCCGGGCCGTCGAGGAATCGGTACTCAGCATCAAGCGAGCCGGCGCCGACGCCATCCTCACCTATTGGGCCGTCGAACTCGCGGGGTGGCTGCGCTCATGACAAGCAACGAGCACTATTTCACCCGCGCCAAGCTCTCCATCCCCGGCGGCGTCAATTCCCCGGTGCGCGGCTATGGTTCGGTCGGCGGCACTCCGCGCTTCATCGTCTCCGCGCGCGGCCCGTACGTCACGGACGCCGAGGGGCGTGAATACGTCGACCTCGTGAGCTCCTGGGGTCCGGCGATCCTCGGCCACGCTCATCCGGGCGTCGTCAAGGCGGTTCAGGATGCCGCGGCGCGCGGCCTCTCGTTCGGTGCCTCCACCCCCGGCGAGACGGAACTCGCCGAACTCGTACGCGCCCGGATGAGCGTCGAGCCGACGAACAGCGCCGGCCATCCGAGCGGCGTCACCCACAACGGGGTCGAGAAGATTCGTCTGGTCTCCACCGGAACCGAGGCGACCATGACGGCGATCCGCCTCGCCCGCGGCTTCACCGGCCGCGAGTTGCTCGTCAAATTTGCCGGTCACTATCACGGCCACTCGGACGCGCTGCTGGCCGAGGCCGGTTCCGGGCTCGCGACCCTGACCATGCCCGGGTCGGCCGGCGTCACCCTCGCAACGGCCGCCCAGACCATCGTTCTGCCCTACAACGACCTGGACGCGGTGCGCGCGGTGTTCGCGGAACTCGGATCGAACATCGCCGCGGTGATCGTCGAGGCCGCGGCGGCGAACATGGGGGTCGTGCCGCCCGAGCGCGGATTCAATCGCGCACTCGCGTCAATCGCCCGCGAAAACGGCACCCTGGTGATTTTCGACGAGGTGCTGACCGGATTCCGGGTGGGACCGGCGGGCTGGTGGGGACTCGAGGCGGCGAGAGTCGTTCCGGACGGGGCCGGCTGGACACCGGACCTCTTCACGTTTGGCAAGGTCATCGGCGGCGGAATGCCGCTCGCCGCCCTCGGCGGAAGAGCCGACGTCATGGACCATCTCGCGCCGCTCGGGCCGGTGTATCAGGCCGGAACGCTCAGCGGCAATCCGGTGGCGGTCGCCGCCGGTATCGCGACGCTTCGCGCGGCGGACGCGACGGTGTATTCCCGACTCGACGCGACGGCGGACCAGCTTTCGGCCGCGGTCTCCGGCGCGCTCGCGGCCGAGGGGGTCGAGCACTCGGTTCAGCGAGCCGGAAACCTGTTCTCCTTCGCGTTCAGCCCCGTCGCCCCGCGCAACTATGCCGAGGTGAAGGCGCAGCAGGCCTTCCGCTACGCCCCGTTCTTCCACGCGATGCTCGACGGCGGGGTGTCGCTGCCGCCCTCGGTGTTCGAGGCCTGGTTCGTCTCGGCCGCGCACGACGACGCGGCCATCGGACGCATCCTCGAGGCGCTTCCGGCGGCGGCGAAGGCCGCCGCGCGGGCGACGGCACCGACGCCATAATCGGTTCGTTCCCGCGATTTCACGCCGAGAAGCAGAACGAGAGCGAAGCGAGCACCATGCTCGTGGCAGATCAGCCGAACAGGATCGCGGCCTCGTCGTACCGGGACTGAGGCACCGTGTTCAGCCGGCCGAGGGCATCCTCGAAGGCCACGTGGGTGATCGCGGTGCCGCTGAGCGAGACCATCCGGCCCCAGTGTGAGTGCATGATCGAGTCAACGGCGGCCATGCCGTAGCGGGTCGCGAGCACGCGGTCGTAGGCGCTCGGCGTGCCTCCACGCTGGATATGGCCAAGGGTCGTCGCGCGCGTCTCCACCCCCGTTCGCTCCTCGATGATCGGGGCGAGCATCTCGCCGATGCCGCCGAGTCGCGGCCGCCCGAAGGCGTCGAGACCGCGCTCGGAATGCGCGTCGTCCATCGAGTCGAGGTGGAACCCCTCCGCGACAACCACGAGGGGAGCGCGTCCGCGCGCTCGCGCCGAGGTCACCCAGGCGCAGATCTGGTCGATCGACGTCTTCTGCTCCGGGATCAGGATGGCGTGCGCGCCGGCGGCCATTCCGGAGTGCAGCGCGATCCAGCCGACGTGGCGGCCCATCACCTCGGCCACCATGCACCGGCCGTGCGAGTCTCCCGTCGTGCGCAAGCGGTCCATCGCATCCGTCGCGATCTGCACCGCCGTGTCAAAACCGAAGGTGTAATCGGTCGCCGAGAGATCGTTGTCGACGGTCTTTGGAACGCCGACGATCTTGATCCCGGCGTCCGTCAACCGTTTCGCCGCCGCGAGCGTGCCCTCGCCGCCGATCGCGATGAGGGAGTCGACGCCCAAGCGCTGCATGTTCTCGCGCACGACCTCCGCCCCGCCGTTTGCTTCGAACGGATTGGTGCGCGAGGTGCCGAGGATCGTGCCGCCCTGCTTCGAGATGCCCTGGATGTCCTTACGTTCGAGCGGCATCACGTCACCCTCGACGACGCCACGCCATCCGTCCCGGAACCCGACGAACTCCTGATGGTAAATCTGGGTCCCCTTGAGGACGACGCCGCGAATGACGGCGTTGAGGCCGGGACAGTCGCCGCCACTAGTGAGGATTCCAATGCTCATGACACCATCATTCCGCAGGATTCTGCCCTCGGCGGCACATGTCCCGGTCCGCCGTGATTAGAGTCGGGGCTACGGGGCCAACCCGATGGCCCCCTAAGGAGGATCATGTCCGAATCAAACAGCGGCTCCACCCCCGATCGCGCCGCCGCCAGGCCCGTGGGCGGGCCGCCCAATGGGGGTCAGAGTTACGGCTATCCGGCGGCGCCGGGAGGCGCCGGACCGGGTCCGGATGCCGATCCCGGCCGCGTCCTCGGCATCATCGGACTCGTGCTCGCGTTCGTCGTCAGCATTGCCGGAATCGTCGTGAGCGCGATCGCCCTGCGGGAGTCTCGCCGGGCCGGTCACTCGAACGGCTTCGCGATGGCGGGCCTCATCCTATCCATCGTATTCACCGTGATCGGGCTGGCGGTCGCGGTCATCGCCGTGTTCGCGGTCATCGCCACGCTTCAGCAATGCGCTGCCCTCGGCCCCGGGGTGCATCAACTGGGCAACGGATTGACCTTCACCTGCGGCCGCTGACCCGACCACGTCCGGAACCCGGCCGGGATCGTGGCGACCGGCCGGGCACGCGTCTAGAGTTCGATCGTCTTGTTTTCGCCGGTGTCGGGCTGACCACCCGTCACCGCGGCTTTCGCGATTTTGAACAGCACGACGACCTTCGG
>JAUZFY010000217.1 GCA_030840185.1 Microbacteriaceae bacterium
TGGCGCTCGCTACTCGATCGGCGGAAGAGCGCGCACTCAGCCGGCGATGTCGAGCAGAAGGTGACCGGAAGACACCGTCTCGCCGACCATCGCGTTCACGTTCGCGATGGTGCCGTCCTTGTGGGCGGTGATCGGCTGCTCCATCTTCATCGCCTCGAGCACGAGGATGAGGTCGCCCTTGACGACGGCGTCGCCCTCGCCGACCGCAAGCTTCACGATGGTCGCCTGCATCGGCGCCTTCACCGAGTCACCGGTCGCGGTGACAACGGTGCTGGCGCCGCCGCGTCGACGCGGCGGCGCCCCGAGTGATCCGGAGCCGGTAGCGGCGCCAGACAGCCTGGCCGGCAGGCTCACCTGGATGCGCTTGCCGTCGACCTCGACCACGAGGCTCTGCCGGGGTGCCGGCGTGGTCGCCTCGGCAAGTGACCCGCTCCACGGCTCGATGTCATTGACGAATTCGGTTTCGATCCACCTGGTGTAGACGGAGAAGGGGGAGGAGGTGAACGCGGGATCCCGAACGATCTTGCGATGGAACGGCAGCACAGTGGGGAGCCCGGTCACCTCGAACTCGTCGAGTGCCCGGCGGGAACGCTCGAGGGCGTCCTCTCGGCTGGAGCCTGTGACGATGAGCTTGGCCAGGAGGGAATCGAATGCGCCGCTGATCACGTCGCCGGTCGTGACTCCGCTGTCCACCCGCACGCCCGGGCCTCCGGGAAAGCGCAGTGCGTGCACCGGTCCCGGCGCTGGCATGAAACCCAGTCCGGGATCCTCGCCGTTGATGCGAAATTCGAACGAATGTCCCTCCGGCACGGGGTCGGCGTAGTCCAGCGAACCGCCCTCGGCGAGCCGGAACTGCTCACGCACGAGGTCGATTCCGGTGACCTCCTCGGACACGGGATGCTCGACCTGCAGCCGAGTGTTCACCTCGAGGAAAGAGATGGTGCCATCCTTCGCGACGAGGAACTCACACGTGCCGGCGCCTACGTAGCCGACCTCTTTGAGGATCGCCTTCGACGCGGAGTACAGCAGCGCGTTCTGCTCGTCGGAGAGGAAGGGTGCCGGCGCTTCCTCGACCAGCTTCTGGTGGCGGCGCTGAAGTGAGCAGTCACGAGTGGAGACGACGACCACCGTGCCGAGGGAGTCGGCGAGGCACTGGGTCTCGACATGGCGCGGCTGATCAAGGTACTTCTCCACGAAGCACTCGCCCCGACCGAACGCGGCGATGGCCTCTCGGGTGGCCGACTCGAACAGTTCGGGGATCTCGTCGCGAGTGCGAGCGACCTTCAGACCGCGGCCGCCGCCGCCGAACGCTGCCTTGATGGCCACGGGGAGGCCGTGCACGTCGACGAAGTCGAGCACTTCCTGAGCGCCGGAGACGGGGTTCAGGGTGCCGGGGGCCAGCGGGGCTCCGACCTTTTCCGCGATGTGGCGGGCGGATACCTTGTCGCCAAGCTTTTCGATGGCTTCGGGTGAGGGGCCGATCCAGATCAGCCCGGCTTCGATGACGGCGCGGGCGAAATCCGCGTTCTCCGCCAGGAATCCGTAGCCGGGGTGAACAGCATCCGCGCCGGAGCGGCGGGCGATCGACAGCACCTTGTCCACGCGGAGATAGGTTTCGGCGCTTGTGGCACCGTCGAGCGCGAACGCTTCGTCCGCGAGCTTCACGTGCCGGGCATCCCGGTCCTGGTCGGCGTAGATGGCGACGGAGCTGATTCCGCTATCCTTCGCCGCCCGGATGACGCGGACGGCAATTTCGCCTCGATTGGCGATAAGGATCTTCGTGATGCGGGGCATAGTTCCTTAGCCTAGGGCGAGCGCGCCGACCCCCTTTGGCGTAGCCATACAAAAATACCAGCGCTGTCAGGGAGATGCGCTACAAAGGCAGCGGCGTCTGCCGGTTCCAGAGCGACGGCCAGGACACCCCGAACGGCAGCAAGAGCGACCGCACCGTGGCGAGCGAAAGGCCGACGACGGCATGCGGATCGCCGTCCACCGCGGTAATAAACGGCGCGCCGAGGCTGTCGATCGTGAAGGCACCCGCCACCAGCAGCGGCTCACCGGTGCTGATGTACGCGTCGATCTCGGCGTCCGCTATGTCCGAGGCGAAGGTCACGCCGGCCGTCGCGACGCTGCCGGCCGAACCGCCGCGGACTCCGCTGCGGTGATCGATGATCCAATGACCGGAGTGCAGGTGGCCGGTGCGGCCGCGCTGCAGCAACCAGCGCTCGCGGGCAATCTCGGGGAGGTGCGGCTTGCCATAGACGATTCCGTCGAGTTCAAAGGCCGAGTCGCCGCCAAGGATGAAGCCGTCAATGGCGGCCCCAACGACGGCCTCGGCCTTGAGCCGCGCGAGCAGCAGAACCATCTCCGACGGGGAAAGCGAGCCGGCTGCCGCGACCGCCGCGTCCTCGTCGACATAGGAGGGGAGTACCACCGGTTCGATTCCAGCTGCCCTGAGTGTGGCCAGCCGCGCCGGAGAGGTGGAGGCGAGGTACAGGCGCACCGGCGGGGCCGCAGCCGAATCTGGCACAGGGGGAATGGTCACGGCGCTCCTGTGGCAAGCTCGAGGGATGGGTGAAATGCTGGGCAAACAGGTCGAGATCGAGGTTACCAACGTAGCCCACGGCGGTGTGGCGGTCGCCCGGCACGACGGCCGGGTGATCTTCGTGAGCGACGCCATCCCCGGAGAGACCGTTCTGGCGACCGTTACCGAGGACTCGAAGAAGTCGTTTTGGCGGGCCGAGACGGTGCGTGTGATCTCCGCTTCGCCACATCGTCAACCGCACGTCTGGTCGGCGGCGAGCATCGACCGGGCGCCCGACAGCCGGGCCGGTGGCGCCGAGTTCGGCCACATCGCCATTGCTCACCAGCGTGAGCTGAAGCGGCAGGTGCTCGCCGATTCGCTCAAACGGATGGCCGGCATCGACACCGACGTCACCGTGGCGGCGCTGCCGGGCAACGAGGACGGTACGGGCTGGCGTACGAGGCTGCGTCTGCACGTCGCCGAGGATGGAACACCCGGACCGTACGCC
>JAUZFY010000224.1 GCA_030840185.1 Microbacteriaceae bacterium
CTCCCTTGTGCTCGGGCGGCAGCTTGTCGCCCCGACCGTGGAGCTTGTTGCGAAGCGATCCCTCCGCGTACTCCGTCGGATACACACCGCGGGCCCGGAGCACCGGAATCACATGCTCGACGACGTCCTCGAAGGTGCCCGGCGTGATCGCATAGGCGAGGTTGAATCCGTCCACGTCGGTCTCCTCCACCCACTCCTGCAGCTGGTCGGCGATCTCCTCTCCGGAGCCGATGATGTAGGGACCGAGGCCCCCGATGGCGCCGAGCTTGGCGATGTCTCGCACCTTCCACTCGCTGCCGTCTTCGTTCGCGGTCTGGAAGTTCGCCACGGCGGACTGGATAGCGTTGCTCTTCACATTGCCGATCGGATCGTCGAGGTCGTATTGGGACAGGTCGATGCCCATCCAGCCCGACATGAAGACGAGCGCGCCCTCCTCGCTCGCGTACTCGAGGTAGTTCTGGTACTTGGCCTGCGCCTTCTCCGGCGTCTCGTCGGTGATGATCGTGAGGAGTGTGTAGATCTTGGCCGAGTACCGGTCCCGGCCGGCGGACTCAAGGGCGTCGCGAATGCGAGACACCGTCGCCGTGAGTCCGGCCTTGGTGGAGGCGGCGACGAAGATTGCCTCCGCGTTCCCGGCGGCAAACGCGATGCCGCGCGGCGACGCGCCGGCCTGGTAGATCACCGGGGTGCGTTGGGTAGACGGCTCCGAAAGGTGGATGCCGGGGACCGTGAAGTTCTTACCGACGTGCCCGATCTCGTGCACCTTGCTCGGGTCGGTGAAGACCCCGGATTCGCGGTCGCGGATGACCGCGTCATCCTCCCACGAGCCCTCCCAGAGCTTGTAGAGCACCTCGAGATACTCGTCGGCGACGTCGTAGCGGTCGTCGTGCTCGAGCTGATCCTCGTGACCCATGTTGCGGGCGGCCGACGGCAGGTATCCGGTGACGACATTCCAGCCCACCCGGCCGTTCGTCAGGTGATCGAGCGTGGACATCCGACGCGCGAAGGGATAGGGATGCTCGTAGGCGGTTCCCGCGGTGACCCCGAAGCCGAGGTTCTGCGTGACAAGCGCCATTGCCGAAACGAGCAGCACGGGATCGTTGACCGGAACCTGTGCCCCGTGCCGGATGGCCGCCTCGTTGCTGCCGCCGTACACGTCGTAGGTGCCGAGCACATCGGCGATGAAGATGCCGTCGAAGGTGCCGCGTTCGAGCAGTTTCGCTAGTTCGGTCCAGTAGGTGAGGTCCTTGTAGCGCCAGGACTGGTCGTCGGGGTGTCGCCACATTCCGGACGACTGGTGAGCGACGCAGTTCATGTCGAAAGCATTGAAGCGAATTTCTCTGGCCATTGCCCAATCGTGAACGTTATGCGGGCGATATCCCACCCCGCCCGCAATACGGCGTCACAGTCGGCAGGGTTTCAATCGTGAACGATCTTCACTCGCTCCACTAAACTCCAGCCACAGGCACGGCATCGGCGCTGAAAGGATGATCATGGTTCCCGACATCAATTACTGGGCAGTGATCCTGGCCACACTCTCGACGATGATCGTCGGCTCGGTCTGGTACACGCCGAAAGTCTTCGGCAACTACTGGATGAAGACCACCGGCGTCACACCGTCCGGCAGGTCCAGCGACGCGGTGATTCCCATCGCGGTCACGGTGATCGTCAGCTTCATCACCGCCTGGGTGCTGGCCGGAGCGGTATTCATCGCCTGGAAGTTCTACGACGGCAGCTTCTTCCTGAACGCCCTGGTCACTGGCATCCTGCTCTGGGCCGGGTTCACCGCCGCCCGCTTCATCACCCACGACGCCTTCGAGAAGCGCTCGAGCGGACTCACCGTACTGAACATCGCTCACGAGCTTGTGACCGTGCTCATCATGGCGATCATCATCGGGGTGTGGCCACCGGCCTGACTCTTGGACCGAAGCGGAGGCACGGGCGGCTCGTCTCGCCCCTGCCTTCCCTCCTGATTCTCGGATTCACTGTGCGACAGTGGTTAACAGGGGAGCCATAATGGCGCGGGAGGTCGACAACTGTGACAGCTCGAACTCGCGCACGCTGTGCCGCTGCCGTGGCCGGCCTGGTGCTGATCTTGGGCGGCCTGTCGGCCGGGGCGCCGGCGGCGTTCGCCTCCGAGGGAGGCACCGATGGTCTCGCCTACGTAGCGCTCGGCGATTCGTACGCCGCCGGTTACGGCATTACGCCGGTCACCGGGCAGCCGGTTGCCGGCTGTTCCCAGGCGGACTCCGATTATCCGCATCTCGTGGCGAAGGCGCTAAAGCTGCGATTGACGGATGCTACGTGCTCGGGCGCCGTGACCGCGAACCTGATCTCCACTCCGCAGAACACCGGACACGGCACCGCCAGGCCCCAGTCCGAGGCGCTCGGACGGGACACGAAGGTCGTGACCATCACGATCGGTGGCAACGACGCCGGGTTCTTCTCCACGGCGATGTCCTGCGTGGCACTCACCGCGACCGGGCCCATCCTCTCCAAGTCTGCCCCGAACTGTCGGTCGACCTTCGTGACTAACGGAAAGGATGCTCTCGCCGCCCGGATCGCTGGACCGGTTGTGGACGGCACCCCCGCCGCCCCGGGCGGGCTCACGGGTGCGTTCGCTGCGGTGAGAGCCGCAGCTCCACAGGCCAAGGTGTTCGTGGTCGGCTATCCGACGATCATGCCGAATCCGGCGAACACCCCGGCGACAGGCTGCTTCCGGGCGTCGCTCGGGGGAAGCAGCCTTCGCTCACTGCGCATGAGCGATGGCTTTCCATTCACCAATGTCGACGTGGCCTACCTCGCTTCGATCGAGCGGGACCTCGACGTCGCCATGCGGGACGCGGCGCAGAAAGCCGGTTTCACGTACATCTCAACTCTCGCGGCGAGTGCAACGCACAGCGCGTGCGCCTCGCTGAATTCGGCGTACATCAACGGGATCACTCTGCGATCCGCAGCCAATTCGACCGAGGTGACTCCTGGTGGACTGCACCCGAACGCGCGCGGCGTCGCCTTCCTTGTCCGATCGGTCGTTCCGGAGATCAAGAGCGCGTTCGCCAGGCAGGCAATGACGTCGACGCCGCAGCCCTCATCCGCCCCGGAGTCGCCGGTCCTGCGGTGGACGATTGGGGTCGTCAGCCTATTGGCACTGCTCACGGTGGCCGCCCTCGTGATGGTACGGCTGCGTCGGCGGACCCATGACGAGCCATAACGCCGAACGGCGTTGAGGGACAACTTCGGCTCCTCGTTCCTCGCCGGAGAAGCGTTTCTTGCCCCTTCGATTAGCATGTGGCGCAAAAACGGTAGTGCACGGGTAAGGTCGGTCACCCTCAGTTCGACGTGGTGCAGAGTGCCGCGACGCCGCGAGACGGGAGAAAGCACATTCATGACGGACGCTTTTGAAGCCGTACTGCATGACGACAGCAGGATCCCAATCGCGATGCGCGGCGAAGGCCGCCCGCTGCTCGTCCCGGCCCGACTCGAACCGCATCCGCCGGCGGAGGCGGAGACGATGCGCCAGTGGGGCGCAGATCCGGATCTCGGGCCAAATCTCGTGGACGGTCTCGCCCGGTCGTATCGGGTGATTGCGGCCGACTACGAGGGACACCGGATGGCGCACCCCGCGCCTGATACGCTCACCCCCGAAAACGTCACCGCCGATCTGCTCGCAATAGCGGATGCCGCGGGCGCCGACCGCTTCGGCTACTACGGCTACTCCTGGCTGGCGCTCAGCGGCTTGCAGCTAGCTATCCGCACCGACCGGCTCTGGGCGCTGATCATGGGCGGGTTTCCACCTCGTGGCGGACCGTACGAGAGCATGCTCGCCGTCACGAGAGCGGCACACGCGATGGCAATCCACTCCGCCGGGCGATCGACCCCGGCAATCGTCGTGCCCGAGCCAGGGGACTGGGATGCCGTCTCGGTACAGACGGATGAGGAGCAAACCCGGCAATTCGTCACCCTCTACGAAGCCCTCCAGGACTTTGACGACTCCGCGGCCGCTGTCCCGCCGGACTTACCGCGGCTCGCCTTCGCCAGCGCCGCCGACCATATCGATTACGGACCCGAATGGGGAGGCGTGCAGGTGCGGATCGGCGAGCCTCTCGCCGCTTACGAGCGATCCCTCATCGAAGCGGGATGGGACGTACACCTGCTTGCCGGCCTCGACCACATGAGCGCGATGCACAGCTCGCTAGTGCTACCGCTCGTGGCGGACTGGCTCGAAAAAGTGGCTCGAGAGCGGTAGAA
>JAUZFY010000228.1 GCA_030840185.1 Microbacteriaceae bacterium
CGCGGCGAGGGCGCTGAGGCTTGGCACTGCGGCCGCCGGGCTGCCCGCGAAGACGATGACGAGATCAGACATAGTGAATTTCAGGCAATGGATCGTTTCGATAGGCCGGCGGGGGTCAGCTGACCACCTGCTTACGTTGTGTCGAACGACGAGACGTCGTCGAGGCGCACTCTCAGTGTAGGCAAGGCGGCGGGACCGGCTGGCCCCGGTCGCTTTCGTCGGCTCGTCGCGATGCGGATCACCTCGGCGCGCAGGCTCGCTGCGACCGCCTTGCCCTCCCCGTAGTCGAATCGCACGATCGCTCGAACGCCCCCACCGGGAGCGTCGACCGGGCCGAGCACGTCAACCCGCTCGATCCCGGACACGGCGTCAACCGCTCGCTGCACCGATTCCGCCGTTCCGGTGACCGTTGCGACCCGAACCGCGGGCGGGAATCGGAGGGCACGGCGGTCCGCAAGTTCCGATCGGATGTAGTCCGCGCGCCGCCAGGTGGCGAGGGCGGAAGCGAGGGCCCCGCCGACGCCGACGAGCACGGTCGTCGCCCCCGGGGCGGCGAGGGCGATCGCATTGGACCACCAACGAACGCAGTCCTCGCCGACGCGAAGACTCTCCCTCGCGGTCATCCGCTCCCCATCGAGCAGAAGGATCGCCCGGTAGCCGCCTGCGGCGATCGGTTCCGCCCCGCGCGTTGCGATCACGAGCGCCGGCTCCGGCCCGACCGCGAGGATGGGGCGATCACCGTCGGCGACTATGACCCGAACGCCGGGGAAGGCCCGGCCGAGGTCTTCGGCGGTTCGAACCGACCCTTGCCCAATGAGCCGGAACGTCGTTCCGGTGCAGTTCGAACAGCTCCAGTCGGTTGCGAGTTTGCCGCACCACGAGCAGGACGGCGTCGCGCGGGCCGACTTGAGGCGGAGCGGCCCCTCGCACAGGTCGCACCGGGCGGTCTGCCCGCACTCCGTGCAGGCGAGTCGCGACGCGTAGCCAGGCCGCGCAACCTGCACGAGCACCGGCCCGTTGTCGAGCCCGGTCCGCGCCTGGCGCCACGCGCTCGATGGGATTCGCGCCTGGGCGGCGAGCCGGTCTTCCGATTGCTGCTGCGCGGTGGGAATCACCCTCGGCTGCACGAGCCGAAGCGGTGCGAGCTCCCCGAGGTATCCGACCTCAACGAGCCGTTCGATTTCGGTGCTTCGCGCGTGCGAGAGGAACAGGAGCGCGCAGCCCTGCTGTTCCTGCCGCACGAGGGCGGCGTCTCTCGAGTGCACGTACGGGCTGAGCGGCTCGGCGTGCAGCGGGTCGCCCTCGTCCCAGATGGCGATCAGCCCGAGCCTCTTCGCCGGCGCGTAGATGACCGAACGATTGCCGACCACGGCGAGCGGGATGTCGCCGAGGCACGCGAGCATTGCGCGATATCGCTCCGGATTGGATTGCTTCGCGTCGAGGTGCACGATCCGGTCATCCGGAAGCACCGCGCGAAGGGCGGCGACGAGCTGGTCCTGGTCACGGTAGTCCGGCACGGCGAGAATCGCGGATCCGCCGCGCGCGATAGCGTGACTGGCTGCGGCGGCCATCGTCGTCGCCCAGTGCCCGACCCAGTGGCCCCCGGGCAGCTCGACCACTCTCGGGACCGCATCGACGGCGAGCCGCGTGCCCGACTCCATGGCCGAATCGACCAGAGCCTGGTCGAAGCCGGCTATTGGTTCGGCAAGCACCGGTTCGGCAAGCACCGTTTCGGCAGGCACCCGTTTGGCAGGCACCGCTTCTGCGCGGACCGACCCGGGCTCCGCTCTGACGGGGACCTCCTCGGCGGCGAGCCAGTTCTTCTCGACGCGAACCTGCCGCTTCGGGACCGCGAGGCGCACGATGTCGCTCGCCGTTCCGGCCGCCCGGTCGGCGAGGCGCCTGGCGAGCGCCCACACCTCCGGTGCGAGAACCGGGATCGGCGACACGACGGCCTCGAGGTCGCTCAGCACGCCGGAGTAGTCGCCACCCCCGGCGACCTCGACGATGAATCCGTCGGCCAGCCGCCCGGCGGAGCGTAGCGGCACTCGGACGCGAACGCCGGGGCGCGCGTCGGCGGCGAGCAGTGGCGGGATCCGGTAGTCGAACAGGCGGTCAAGTTGCGGCAGCGGCGAATCAATGAGCACCCGGGCGACCCCGCCGGTTGGCTCGCCGACCGTGCCGGCCATGATTAGAGCCCGGTGAGGCTGCGCAAGGCGTCGACTCGGTCGAGCCTCTCCCAGGTGAACTGGGGAAGGTCGCGACCGAAGTGGCCGTAGGTCGAGGTAGCGGCGTAGATGGGCCGAAGCAGATCGAGGTCTCGGATGATCGCGGCCGGTCGGAGGTCGAACACCTGCTGGATTGCGTCGATGATCGTGGTCTCGTCGACATGGGCGGTTCCGAAGGACTCGACGTACAGCCCCACCGGGGAGGCCTTGCCGATCGCGTACGCGACCTGCACCTCGAGGCGGTCGGCGAGGCCGGCGGCGACGACGTTCTTCGCCACCCAACGCATCGCGTACGCCGCCGAACGGTCGACCTTCGACGGATCCTTGCCGCTGAACGCGCCGCCGCCGTGTCGGCTCGAGCCGCCGTAGGTGTCGACGATGATCTTGCGGCCGGTGAGTCCGGCGTCGCCCTGCGGTCCGCCGATTTCGAAGCGGCCGGTCGGGTTGATGAGCACGGTCGGGTCGACGCTGTCCAACTCGACGCGGTCGAGCACGGGTCGGATCACCAGTTCCTCGACCTCCGCCCGCAGCATTTGGGTGCTGACGAGCGGAGAGTGCTGGGTGGAGAGCACGACAGTGTCCACGGTACGCGGAACGATTCCGTCGTATCCGATGGTCACCTGGGTCTTGCCGTCCGGCCGAAGGTAGTCGACCATCCCGGTCTTCCGAACCTCGGCGAGCCGCTCGGCCATGCGGTGGGCGATCCAGATGGGAACCGGCATGTACTCGGGGGTTTCGGTGGTGGCGTACCCGAACATGATGCCCTGATCCCCCGCGCCCTGCCGGTCGAGGTCGTCGACACTCGACTCCTCACGGCGCTCGAACGCGTCATCCACTCCCTGGGCGATGTCAGGCGACTGACCGCCGATCGACACCGACACACCGCAGGAGCGACCGTCGAACCACACGTCGGACGAGTTGTAGCCGATGTTCCAGATGCGCTCACGCACGATCGTCGGGATGTCGACGTAGCCGGAGGTCGTGACCTCGCCGGCGACATGCACGAGACCGGTGGTGACAAGCGTCTCGACGGCAACCCGGCTGTTCGGGTCGACGGTGAGCAGCGCATCCAAAATGCTGTCGGAGATCTGGTCGCAGATCTTGTCGGGGTGCCCCTCGGTGACCGACTCCGAGGTGAAAAGGCGGAGGGACGGGGTGGATGCTGCGCTCATGGTTGATCCAAGCTGGGGAAAGGAGTGGGAGCCGTGCGGCCGTCGACGGAGCGATCAGACCAGCACGTCAAGGATGCGGTCGGCCACTGAGGTCTTGCTTCCGGAGGCCTCCATCACTATATCTCCGGCCCCGTCTAGCACGATCACTGAGTTGCCGTCCGTGGCAAATCCCTCCGACCAACCGACCCGGTTGAGGACAAGAAAGTCGCTGCCCTTTCTCACGATCTTCGCCCGTCCGAGCGCGAGGAGCGCGTCGGCGTCCCGCTCGGTCTCGGCGGCGAATCCGACGAGGATTTGCCCGTCGCGCCGGCGGTCGGCAAGACCGGCGAGGATGTCCGGATTTTTGACGAGCTCGATGGTGAGCCGTTCGCCCTGCGTTTCCTTTTTGATCTTCGACTCTGCCACCGACTCCGGACGGTAGTCGGAGACCGCGGCAGCCATGATCACCACGTCCGCTTCTTCGGCGGCGGCGAACACCGCGTCGGCCAGTTCGAGCGTCGAGACGACGTGTTCGACCCGGATGGTGGCCGAAACGCTTACCTCGAGGTTCGCGCCGATGAGCGTCACGATTGCTCCGCGTTCGGCCGCGGCGCAGGCCAGCGCGACGCCCTGCTTTCCGCTCGACCGGTTTCCGATGAACCGAACCGGGTCGAGCGCCTCCCGTGTCCCGCCGGCGGTGATCAGGATGCGCCGCCCGGTGAGGTCCTTCGGGCGCAGCACGGCGAGGGCGGCGGCGACGATCTCCTCCGGCTCGGACATGCGCCCCTGACCGGAGTCGGCTCCGGTGAGCTGCCCGCTTGCCGGGCCGATGACGGTGACGCCGCGCCCCTCGAGCACGGAAATGTTGTGCGCGGTGGCCGCGTTCTGCCACATCTCCGTGTGCATCGCCGGAGCGATGACAACGGGCGCCTTCGAGGCGAGCACCGTGTTGCCGAGCAGGTCGTCGGCAATGCCGTTGGCGAGCTTCGCGATGGTGTTCGCGGTCGCCGGGACGATCAGAATGAGGTCGGCCGCTTGCCCGATCGCGACGTGTCGCACTTCGGCGACGCCCTCGTAAAGGTCGGTGTTGACGGTGTTGCGGCTGATGGCCTCGAGGGTCGGTTTCCCGACGAAACGAAGCGCCGCATCCGTCGCGACAACGTGGACGTCATGGCCGGCGAGCACGAGGGAACGGATCACGGCGACCGCCTTGTAGGCGGCAATGCCGCCGGTGACGCCGACGACGATATTGAGAGGCTCAGGCATAGGCCGAGCCTAACGCCCGAGCTATGCGGCTGGCTCGGCGAGAGCCTTGACGATGAGCTTGTCCTCGTTGATCTCGTGCATCGCAACGGACAGCGGCTTGTCATCGATCGTGGAATCCACGAGCGGTCCGACGTTGTCGAACAGGCTGCCTTCGTGCAGATCGGCGTAGTAGTCGTTGATCTGGCGAGCACGCTTCGAGGCGAAGATCACCAGGGCGTACTTCGAGTCCACCTTCGACAGCAGTTCGTCGATGGGCGGATCGATGATGCCTTTGGCGCGTTCAACCATGCGTGGAACTCCTATAGTTTTTGGGGATTACCATCAAGTCTACGACCTCGCGGGCCGCGGTGCTCACTTCGGAATTGACGACGCGGAAATCGAACTCGTCCTGCGCCGCCAATTCGGCCTTTGCCGTCTCAAGTCTTCGCTGCTGTTCCGCGCTGTCTTCGGTGCCGCGGCCGATGAGCCGGCGAACCAGCTCCTCCCAGGTCGGGGGAAGCAGAAACACCAAAACGGCCTCCGGCATCACCCGCCGAACGGATCGTGCTCCCTGCAGATCGATCTCAAGCAGCACGCTCTTGCCTGTGGCGAGGGCCTCGTCGATCGGCGCGCGCGGTGTGCCGTAGCGGAACGCGTTGTGAACGGTTGCCGTCTCGAGCATCTGCCCCGACGATTCCAACCGGTCGAACTCCTCATCGCTGACGAAGAAGTAGTTGACGCCGTCGACCTCGCCCGGTCTCGGAGCGCGAGTGGTGGCTGAGACCGAAAGGTGCACGTCGGGGTAGTTCTCCCGAATGTAGGTCGAGACCGTTCCCTTTCCGACCGCAGTTGGACCGGCGAGCACGACAAGGCGTGCCAGATCACGGGGCCCGCGGCGGTTCTCCCGGTTGTCCAGCCACTCGAGCAGTTTGCGGCGCTGACGCACACCGAGGCCGCCGACCCGCTTCGAATCGGCTATCCCAAGCTCTCTCATCGCCTTGGCGACGCGTGTCGGGCCGAGGGACGGGATGCTGGTGAGCAGTTCGCGAACCCGGAGGCTCGCCTCGGCGGCGGCGGGCGGGTCGGCCCAGGCCGCCTCGAGCACGTCCACCGCGCTGCGGGTGCGATCGTGAACGGCCAGCTTGACGGCGGCCCGCGCCCGGCGCGCGGCGACGGCGGCGTGGGCGGCAGCGACCCTGTCGACCTCCGGCGGGGCTAGGCGCGGCACGCGAAGACCTCGCTGGCTTGCGCCCGAATCGCCTCGGCTATTCCGTCCGGACCGGCCTGCAGGATGCTGCGGGAGGCGCTGACCACGGCGAACGGTGCCGACGGGCCGTACAGAGCGCCCAAGTCACCGAATTTGGCGCCCTGATGGCCGAAGCCGGGGGCGAGAATGGGCGTGGCAGGGTCGCCGACCGCGAGGTCGATGCCAAAGGCGCCAAAGTCGACTGTTGCCCCGAGCACGAGCCCGATGCTGCCGACAGGCACGCCGTTGATCGACTCCGTGCCGCCGGTTGCCGGCGTGCCGTCTGTCGTGTTCTTTCGCCCGGCCTGCGCCGCATTCCACTCGCCCACCTCCTCGACGATACTCGCCGCGACCGACTTGCCGGCGCGAGCGCCCACGAGGAGGGTCGCGGTCTGCACGGCGAGAGCCTCGGGGTTCGAGGTCGCGGCGAGCACGAAGAGTCCCTTGCCGGTTTCCTCGGCCAGGCGCATCGGCCGCTCGATCGATCCGACGCCCATGTAGGCGCTGATGGTGAGGGCGTCGGCCTCGAGTGGGCTACCCGGGGTGAGCCACGCCTGTCCGTACGCCTCGACGCTCGTGCCGAGGTCGCCGCGTTTCGCATCGGCGATCACGAGCAGTCCCGCTGCCCGTGCCGCCGCGAGCACGCTTTCCAGCGCACCGAACCCGGCCGCTCCGTACCGTTCGAAGAAGGCGACCTGCGGCTTGACGATGCCAACCTTGCCGACCGCGGCATCCACCACCCGCAGGCCGAACTCACGCGCACCATCGGCGCTGTCCGCGAGCCCCCAGTCGGCGAGGAGGAAGGAATGCGGGTCGATGCCGACGCAGAGTTGCCCGTGGCGGTCGAAGGCCGAGCGGAGGCGGCCGCCGAAGCCGCCGGCCGCGCCGCCCTCATCGGGAGCGCCGGGCCGGTCAGACAACGAGGGCCAACCGTTCCGCGCGCTCGATCGCGTAGTCCTGAAGCGACTTCACGTGGAAGCCGTCCCGGATCGACTCGATGGAGGCGACGGCCGCGCCGAGCTGGGCGATGGTCGTGAACAGCGGAAGGTCGGCGGCGACCGCCGCCGCGCGAATCTCGTAACCGTCGACACGAGCGCTTCGCCCGCTCGGGGTGTTGATCACGATGTCCACCTCTGACCGGTTTATCAGGTCGACGATCGACGGCTCGTCCTCGATCGAGAACTCACCCTGGTCGTACTTGCGCACCACCCGAGCGGTGATCCCGTTGCGTCCGAGTATCTCTGCGGTCCCGACGGTCGCGAGAATCTGAAAGCCGAGCTGCTGCATCCGGAGAATCGGAAGGATGATCGCGCGCTTGTCGCGGTCGGCGACGGACACGAACACACTTCCGCTCTTCGGCAGCCCGCCGTATGCGGCATCCTGGCTCTTGGCGAACGCGGTCGGGAAGTTCGAGTCGATGCCCATGACCTCACCGGTCGAGCGCATCTCCGGGCCGAGCACGGAATCGACGATCTGCCCGTCCTTGGTTCGGAACCGCTTGAACGGGAGCACGGCCTCCTTCACCGCGACCGGCGAGTCGATCGGGACGACGGAGCCGTCCGCCGCCGGCAGCATTCCGCTCTCGACGAGTGAGCGGATGCTCTGCCCGACCATGATGAGCGACGCAGCCTTGGCGATCGGCAGCCCGAGGGCCTTCGCGACGAACGGAACGGTTCGAGACGCCCGCGGGTTCGCCTCGAGCACGTATAGAACACCGGCGCCGATCGCGAATTGCACGTTGATCAGACCGCGAACACCGATGCCGTCGGCGATTGCGCGCGTCGCGTCAACTACCCGCTGAATCTGGTCGCGGCCAAGCGTCACGGGCGGGAGGGTGCAGCTCGAGTCACCGGAATGGATTCCGGCCTCCTCGATGTGCTCCATCACGCCACCGACGTATAGCTCGGTTCCGTCGTACAGGGCGTCGATGTCGATCTCGATCGCGTCATCGAGGAAGCGGTCGACGAGCAGCGGATGTCCCGGCCCGACGATCCCGTGGCCGGCCACCCGTTGGAAGTAGTCGGCGAGCGACGGGCTGTCGTAGACGATCTCCATTCCGCGGCCGCCGAGCACATATGACGGCCGAACGAGCACCGGGTAGCCGATCTCCTCGGCAACGGCGACGGCGCCGGTGTAGTCGTGCGCCGTCCCGTTGCGCGGCGAGACGAGCCCGGCCGCGTCGAGGATGCCCTGGAACAGTCCGCGTTCCTCTGCCAGGTCGATGGCCTCAGGGGTCGTTCCGAGAATGGTGACGCCAGCGGCCTTGAGACCCTTGGCGAGTCCGAGCGCCGTCTGACCGCCGAGCTGCACGACAACGCCGACCAATTCGCCGCTCGAAGACTCGGCATGGATGACCTCGAGAACGTCCTCGAGCGTGAGCGGCTCGAAGTAGAGCCGGTCGCTCGTGTCGTAGTCGGTAGACACCGTCTCCGGGTTGCAGTTGATCATGATCGTCTCGAAGCCGGCATCGGAGAGCGCGAATGACGCGTGCACGCAGGAATAGTCGAATTCGACTCCCTGCCCGATGCGGTTCGGTCCGGACCCGAGGATGACCACCTTGCGGCGCTCACTCGGCCGCACCTCGGTCAGAAGGTCGTAGCTCGAGTAGTGGTAGGGGGTCAACGCGGGGAACTCGCCGGCGCAGGTGTCCACGGTCTTGTACACCGGCCGGACTCCGAGGGCGTACCGGGTGGCCCGCACCTCGTCCTCAGTGCTTCCGCGCAGAGCGGCGATCTGGATGTCGCTGAAGCCGTGGTCCTTCGCGAGGCGGAGCAGTGCGACATCCAGCTCGGGGCCAGAGCGAATCTCGGCGGCGACCTCGTTGATGAGCACGATCTGGTCGATGAACCACGGGTCGATCTTGGTCGCCTCGAACACCTCCTCGACGCTCGCTCCGGCGCGGAGGGCCTGCTGAACGGTGACGATGCGCCCGTCGGTCGGCACGGCGGCGATCGCGAGCAGCGCCTCCTTCTCGGCCGGTTCGCCGTCCCAGTGGAAGCTGGATCCGCGCTTCTCGAGGGACCGCAGCGCCTTCTGCAGTGCGGTGGAGTAGTTGCGCCCGATGGCCATCGCCTCACCGACCGACTTCATGGTCGTGGTCAGGGTCGCGTCGGCCGCCGGGAACTTCTCGAACGCGAAGCGCGGCACCTTCACCACGACGTAGTCGAGGGTCGGCTCGAAGCTCGCCGGGGTGACCTTCGTGATGTCGTTCGGGATCTCGTCGAGGCGGTAGCCGATCGCAAGTTTTGCGGCAATCTTGGCGATCGGGAACCCGGTCGCCTTCGACGCGAGGGCGGACGAGCGGGAGACCCTTGGGTTCATCTCGATGACGATCACCCGGCCGGTCGCCGGGTCGATCGCGAACTGGATGTTGCAGCCGCCGGTGTCGACGCCGACGGCTCGGATGATGTCGATGCCGATGTCGCGCAGGTTCTGGTACTCGCGGTCGGTGAGGGTGAGCGCCGGGGCGACCGTGATGGAGTCTCCGGTGTGCACTCCGACGGGATCGACGTTCTCGATGGAACAGACCACTACCGTGTTGTCGGCGGTGTCGCGCATGAGTTCGAGTTCGTATTCCTTCCACCCGAGGATCGATTCCTCGAGCAGTACCTCGGTCGTCGGGCTCTGGTGCAGACCGTCGGTGACCATCCGAACGAGTTCGGCCTCCGTGTATGCGAAGCCCGAGCCGAGGCCGCCCATGGTGAACGACGGGCGAATCACGAGCGGGTAGCCGAGGTCCTCGGCGAACGCGATCGCCTCGCCGACCGTGTGGGCGATGTGACTCCTCGCGACGTCCGCGCCGGCGTCGAGCACGAGCTGCTTGAAGATCTGCCGATCCTCGCCCTTATTGATCGCCTCGAAGTTTGCTCCGATGAGTTCCACGTCGTACTTCTCGAGGATCCCGTGGTGGTGCAGGTCGATGGCCGCGTTCAGAGCGGTCTGGCCGCCGAGTGTCGGGAGGATCGCATCCGGGCGCTCCTTGGCGATGATCGCCTCGATCACCTGCCAGGTGATCGGTTCGACGTAGGTCGCGTCGGCGAAGTCGGGGTCGGTCATGATCGTCGCCGGGTTGGAGTTGATCAGGATGACCCGAACGCCCTCCTCGCGCAGCACCCGGCAGGCCTGGGTTCCGGAGTAGTCGAACTCGCACGCCTGCCCGATGACGATCGGGCCGGATCCGATGACGAGCACCGAGGTGATGTCTTCGCGCTTTGGCATCAGTTGTTTTCCGTCTCTGCTGACAGGGTCGATGGGGACATGGTCGATGGGGACTGGGTCGACCGGTTCACGATGAGGTCACGGAATCGGTCGAACAGGTAGTTGGCGTCGTGCGGGCCGGCCGCCGCCTCCGGGTGGTATTGCACCGAGAAGGCGGGGATGTCGAGCGCGTTGAGGCCCTCGACCACGTCGTCGTTGAGGTTCACGTGGCTCACCTCGACCCGTCCGAAGCCGGCCGGGGATTCGAACACGCCCTCTCGCGGCGCGTCGACGGCGAAGCCGTGGTTGTGCGAGGTGATCTCCACCCGTCCGGTGGCCTTGTCGACGACCGGTTGGTTGATGCCGCGGTGACCGAACGGCAGCTTGTAGGTGCCGAGACCCAGGGCACGGCCGAGCAGTTGGTTGCCGAAGCAGATGCCGAAGAACGGCAGTCCCTCACGCAGAACCGCCTGCAGGAGCTCGACGTGATGGGCGGATGCCGCGGGGTCGCCTGGGCCGTTGGAGTAGAACACCGCGCTCGGCTCGAGTTTCAGCAGCTCGGCGAAGGTCACGTTCTGCGGGAGCACGTGCACGTCGAGTCCTCGAGCGGCGAGGTAGCCGAGCGTGGAGTTCTTGACCCCGAGGTCGAGGACGGCGACCGATCCGATCCGTTCCCCGACGGCCGGGATGGTCGCCCGCTCGGTCACGGATACCGTCGCCGAGAGGTTCTGGCCGGTCATCTCGGCGCCGGCTCGCACGATCGCGAGCTGCTCATCCTCGCCGAGCGCGGCATCCGCGCCGGAGAAGATGCCGGAGCGCATGGCGCCGGCGTCGCGAAGATGCAGGGTGACGGCTCGGGTATCAATGCCGCTGATGCCGACGATGCCTTGTTCGACGAGCTGGTCGTCGAGGCTGCCGTTGGCGCGGAAGTTGGATACGACGCGGGATGGGTCGCGAACCACGAACCCGGCCACCCAGATGCGCCACGACTCCGGGTCTTCATCGTTGACGCCGGTGTTGCCGATGTGCGGAGCGGTCATGAGCACGATCTGCC
>JAUZFY010000241.1 GCA_030840185.1 Microbacteriaceae bacterium
TTGCTGAGCTTCGTGTCTGGTCCTGGCATGATCCGAGAATACTGGGAGACCGGCGCCTAGCGCGGGATGATCACGGCAGGCCGAAAAATTCCTGACGGTCAGCGCTGGCGAAGTCCTCCGCCGGCGAGGAGTGGCTTTGGCAACCATCCGGCCAGCCAGACGATGGTCTTGTATCGCACGGTCGGCACAGAGACGGCCCTGTTGCGTGCGACATCGCGAAGGGCGATCCGCACAAGAGTCTTGGCGTCCAGCCAGAGGAACTGCGGAATCGACTTCGTGCTCACGTCCATGCGCTCGTGAAACTCGGTGCGCACGAATCCCGGCGCGACCGCGGTCACGGAGATGCCGCGAGACCGGTAGTGGATGTTCGCCCAGCGACTGAAGCTAAGGAGCCACGCCTTGGCGGCACCGTATGTTCCGCGCGGGGTGAAGCCGGCGACGCTCGCGATGTTGACGATGGTGCCCGAACCGGCCTCGAGCATCTGGCCGAGGGCCGCGTGGGTCAGCCGCATCGGTGCCGCGACAAGCAAGTCGAGGAGTCCCTGTTCGTCCTCGATCGAATTCTGGTCGAATGGCTTGCGCAGCCCGAAGCCGGCGTTGTTCACGAGCATGGTGACTCGACCCGCGTCCCCCGTGCCGGATGACGCGAGCCGAGCCTCGACAGCGGCGAGTCCCTCTCGGCTCGCGAGGTCGGCGGCCAATACCTCGACCGTGACGTTGTGCTCCGCGCGGAGTGCCGCGGCATAGCTTTCCAAACGCGCGGCGTCCCGGGCGACAAGCACGAGCCCAACGCCGGTCGCGGCGAGCTGGCGGCAGAACTCGGCGCCGATTCCTGCCGTCGCTCCGGTGACGAGGGCGAGTGATGGTCTCTTCTGGTCGGCGCTCATCTGGACAAGTTACCCGCATGAAGCGATCAGGAACCGAGCCGTAGGCTCGGACGATGTCGAAAATGATCACGCTGTCCCTTCCCGTTGCCGCCCGCGAGAGCAGGGGCGACTCGCGCGATCGCACGATCGAGACAACCGAGTTTGAGGCGTATATCGCGGAGCCGACCGGCACTCCCCGGGGTGGCCTCATCGTGATCCACGAGGTGTGGGGTCTCGTCGACAACATCAAGGACATCGCCGATCGCTTCGCCGCCGAGGGGTACCTCGTGCTTGCTCCGGACCTGCTGTCATCGATCGGCATCGACGCTCACATCGGCTTCGAGCTCAGCGCCATCATGAAGAGCCCCGACGAGAAGGTGCGTTCGGAGGGTCAGCCGCGCCTGCGGGAGGCCTTCGCCGCGCTGCGGGTGCCGGAATTCGCCAGCTGGGCGCTCGCCGCCCTCGAGTCAAGCGTCGACTACATCGAGGCTCAGCCGGGCGTCAACGGCCGAATCGCTGTGACCGGCTTCTGCTTCGGCGGAAGCTACAGCTTCGCTCTCGCCGCCGCTGACCCTCGTATCCTGGCGGCCGTACCGTTCTACGGGGCGCCGCCGGAGAGCACGACCGTCTCGCAGATCGCCTGCCCGGTGCTGGCGTTCTACGGCGAGACCGACACAAACCTCATCGAGTCGCTTCCCCAGGTGACCGAGTCGATGGAAGCCGCGGGAGTCAACTTCGTCGCCAAGGTGTACGAGGGCGCGGGACACGCCTTCTTCAACGACACCAACCCGTTCATGTACCGGGCGGATGCCGCGGCAGACTCCTGGCGCCGCACCCTCGAGTTCCTGGACTCCAGCCTGCCTGACTGATCAGGGCGAAGCGCGGGCCCCGGATCCTCCGGTCCGGATCCTCCGGTCACCTCACCCGCGGGTGCAGGTTCCGGAGGAAACGGCGGCGTTGAGGCGTGGCCCCGCGGCAACAACCGGGGCCAGGTCTTCCGTCGTCATGGCGAAGCCGAGATCGGTAGTGGTTGCCGAGCGGGCGAAGACGACGCCGGTGACCCTGCCGTTAGAATCGAGAAGCGGACCACCCGAATTGCCCTCTTGCACCTTCGCGGCGAGGTAGTAGACGTGCCGCGGGCTCGGGTTCGATCCGTAGATGTCGGGGGTGTTGATCGTCGATACACTCTCGACCGCCGCCGGGCTCGACAGGAATGGACCGCCGAGCGGGTATCCGTCGAAGACCGCTTTGTCGCCCTGTCCGAGATCGGGACCGAGATGAAGCGGCGCCGTCGGCATTCCCCGCACGGCGAGAACCGCGAGATCCTCGTTCGGGTTGAAGTAGACGACACTGCCCGTGTAGGTGCCGCCTGTCGGCGTCACGACCACGGGTTGGGACACTCCAGCGACGACGTGGGCGTTGGTGACGACCCGATTGGCGGAGGAGACGAATCCGCTGCCCGACTGGTTCTGCCCGCACTGGTACGCGTTGCCGGTAATCTTCACGACCGAGTCGGCGGATGCCTGCTGCGCCGCCGTTCCTGGACCGGCCGCCGGCACCGAAAGGGGCTGACCGGTACCGATCGCCTGGATCAGCTGCGGGAGGCCGTCGTTGGCGACGAGCGACCGCACTTGCGCCTCGAGCGCCTTGACCGGCGCGGGAGTGATCGTGTCGATCGTCGACACCACCGTCGAGGAGCCGATCGCTTGCGAAACGGCCGGAACGCCAAGCGAACCAATTCCGAAGGCGAGCATCGAGGTGACGAGGGCTGCGGCGACGAGCGTAATTCCCGCGCCGAGAATCCGGTCGATGACCCGAAGAGGTGTCTTATCGACGCCGCGTCGCACAAACCGTCCGATTGCGGAACCGACCGCCTGACCGGCGACAATGAGGGCGACGACGACTATCAGAACGATCGGTAGTCGGAACGCGCTCGCGGATACCCAGCCGGTCACGAGCGGGATCGCGAAAAATGCGAGTACCGCGCCGGCCACGATGCCGACGATTCCGGCGAGGCTCAGCACGAAGCCGGCTCGGAACCCGTGCACGGTGTAGCCGAGCAGCAGCAGAATGAGCAAGACATCGAGCACGGCTGATCCCGGCACTGGCGCGGTTCCTTTCAAACGGGGGTCAGCGACAGTGTGCCACGAGTTGATGTGTGTGAAACGCTCAGGACCGGCGGATGCTTGCCACCAGGTCGCCGAGGTGGGGTGTGGGGGAGAGTCCGAGTACCGTGCGAAGCAGATCCGAGTACCGATCGAACACCCGGAGGGCTTCCGACTGATTGCCCTCGGCGAGGTGAACCCGAATGAGCTGGGCGTTCGCGCTCTCCCGCAGCGGCTCCACCTTCATGGCGGCCCGCGCAGCGCCAGCCGCTTCGGCGAGTCGGCCACGGTCGATCAGGATGCGGGCCTGCGCCTCGAGGGCGTTCATGCGCAACTGGCGCCAGTCCTCCGCTTCGGCGAGCACCCAGTCGTCGTACCAGTCGGGCAACAGTTCGGCGGAGAGGGTTGCGGTTGCGGCGGGACCCAGGTCCGCATCATCCACGGTGTCGGTGTGGATCAACAGCCTTCGGGCGAGGGCCTGTGCCTCCCGGAAGTCCACTGCGACTGTCTCAACGAGGCTCAGCCCGGCCGATGCCGACAGGATCGCCTCCCTGGTCGACGTGTCTAGGCGTGACAGGGCGGAGCGCAGGCTGATGCCGGCGCGTTCGTCCGACGCCTCGGGCCACATTCGTCCGGCCATCGCGATTCGAGTGACGGCACGGTGATGCAGTGCGAGGAAAACGAGGAGTCGTTGCGAGCCGACCGACAGTTGGTCGATGATTTTCCCGGCGACGCGAACCGAGAACGCCCCGAGGAGGGTCATTTCGATCACGACTGGCGCGGCGGTCTCATCGAACCCGGCGCCGCGGATCGAGTCGCGTAGCGCCGCAACCACCGGTGAATTCGCCTCGAAGGCGATGGGCGGTCCTTGGGGGGTGGTCCAGCCATCACCCCAGGTCGTCAGCGCGATGATGACGGGCTCGAGATTGCGACCCTGTTCGGTCAGCAGGTACTCCGGTTCACCGTCCCCGGTTCGACGCGCCTCCATGAGACCGGCACCGACGAAGCCGTGCAAGCGAGCAGCCAAGACGTCAGGGGCAGCTCCGCTGTGCTTCGCAAGATCCTCAAAGCGATTCGTGCCTTGGAACATCACGTCTCGAAAGATCAGAAGGCTCCAGCGGTCACCAACGGCCTCGAGGGCTCGCTCGGGCGAGAAACCGTGGCCTTGAGGGTTGTGAGCAAGGTCGGATCCCCCGGCAGGCGGTGGTATGGACATGATTAGAGTCACCACATTCTGTCTGTGACTTGAGGGTAATCCGTTCATGTCCTCGAGCGCCAATCCGGTGCTTAGCTGCGGCGGGGACCCTCATCGTTTCCGGCGCCCTTCGGCGCGAGACGGCGGCGTAAGACGATCACGCCAGCGCCAAACAGGATGGCAAGGCCCGCGATGAAGGCGGAAGGCAGCGAGTCTGCGCCGGTGTTGGCGAGAGATGCCGTTGGGACGACCGTCGCGGCTGTGCCGCCGGTGGTGCTGGCCGTGCTGCCGGTGGTGCTGGCCGCGGGGCCGGGAGTAGGGGTCGGGGAGGCGATTACGGCCGGAGTTATCAGGTTCTGCATGGAAACGGAGCAGGTCACCGTCGAGCCGCCGCCATTTGCCGATCCGTTGCACTGATTGACCATCACTCGCAACACGGCGGTCTCCGTCGATGGGGAGACAGTGCAGATCACCCGGGTCGGTGCGCCGCCGCCGTTTGCGGAACCGTTGCACTGGTCGATGGTCGCGCCGGTGGTAGAGGCGTTGGCGGGGTCGCATTCCAGGGTCGGCTGTGTGCCGGCTGCGCCGGAACCGACGCACTGGTTGACCGTCGCCGGGGTAGTTGACGCCGTGCCGACGATGTTGTTCGTTACCCGCACGGTGCAGACGAGGTTCGAACCGCCCGCATTAACGTTCCCGTTGCACTGCGTGACGCTCAGAACGAGGGCCGTCGATGGTGTCGTGGTCGTGACGCACGTCAGCGGAAGGGTATTGGCCGACCCGTCGCACGCATTTGTCACCGTGACGGAGCTGGTCTCGCCGGTGGCGATGTTCAGAGTATTGGTGACGGTGACGTCGCACGCCACGGCATGAGCGGCCGCGTTGTTGGCCACCGAGTTGTTGCACTGGTCAACTGCGATCGGTGCTGTCGCTGCCGATGCCGGACTTGAGGTCGCTCCCAGCGAGAGGGACAGAATGAGGCCAAGCGCGAGCGCGCCGACTGTTCCGGCGACTCGCGACCCGATCCGTCGCGCTCCGGTTCGTTTCGGTCCCCAAATGCTTCTTTTTGCGCCAAGGCGCGAACTTATAGTCATGATTTCCCCTTTGGTGCCATCCTGACCGAGGAGGCGTTACCGGTGCGTCACGACGACGTGACCGCGGTGTACAGGCCTGTCTAGCGGGCGGCCGGGCGGCCCGTGTGCGAGGGTTGAGGGGTGGCGGAGGTGGATGCGGTAGTCGTCGGCGCCGGGCCAAACGGGCTCGCCGCTGCGGTGGTGCTCGCCCGAGCCGGGCTGTCCGTTCGTATCTACGAGCGGGACGAGGCGATCGGCGGCGGCGCACGAACCGGGGAACTAACCCTGCCCGGATTCCTGCACGATATCTGTTCCGCCGTTCACCCGCTCGCGCTGTCATCGGGCTTCTTCCGGGCGTTCCAGCTTGCACGTCGCATCGATCTTGTGGTCCCGGAGATTTCCTACGCGCAGCCTCTCGACGGTGGGCGCGCCGGAATCGCCTGGCGCGATCTCGATCGCACGGCCGAGGCCCTAGGTGTTGATGGCCCCGCCTGGAGACGACTGCTTGCACCGCTCGTCAACCGCGCCGGAGAGGTCGCGCAGTTCACCGGTTCGCAAGTGCTTCAGCTTCCGCGCCATCCGACCACCGTCGCGCGGTTGGGCCTTCGCATCCTCGAACAAGGCAGCGGCGTGGCTTGGGATCGGCGCTTCACCACCGAGGAGGCTCCCGCGTTGCTCACTGGGGTGCTCGCTCATTCGAGCCAGCGTTTGCCGAGCCTCGCCTCAGCCGCAGGGGGACTCGTTCTCGCAACATCAGCGCACTCACGGGGCTGGCCGATCCCGATCGGCGGCAGCGGCTCAATAGTCGAGGCGATGGCGGCCGACATTCGGCTGCACGGCGGAGAAATCATTACCGGAACCGAGGTGGGGAGCGTTTCGGAGCTTCCCGAGGCGCGCGCCATTCTGTTCGACCTGACGCCGCGGGCGCTCGCCCGAATCGCGGCCGACCGATTGCCGGAGCGCTACCGGAGAGCGCTCGACCGCTTCCGTTACGGCAACGGCGTTGCGAAGGTGGACTTCGCACTGTCCGAACCGGTTCCGTGGCGGAACCCGGAGCTAGCGGCAGCAGGAACACTCCACCTCGGCGGAACTCGCGACGAGATGGTCGCCTCGGAGAAGGAGGTCGCGAACGGTCGTCATCCAGGCAGCCCGTATGTGCTTGTCGCGCAACCGAGCGCGTTCGATTCGACTAGGGCCCCTGCGGACAAGCACGTGTTGTGGAGTTACACTCACGTGCCAAACGGGTCAATTCGTGATCGGACCGAGGCGATCACGGCGCAGATCGAGCGCTTCGCTCCCGGGTTCCGGGACACGATTCTCGCTTCGGCCAGTCGCACCGCAATTGATGTCGAACGTCACAACCCGAACTACGTGGGCGGCGACATCGCCGGGGGAGCGATGAGCCTCGCCCAGCTGATCGCCAGGCCGGTTCTCTCTCCGGTTCCTTGGCGGACACCGACGGAGGGACTGTATCTGTGTTCGTCATCCACTCCGCCCGGTCCCGGTGTGCACGGTCTCGCGGGCTACTACGCCGCGGTGACAGCGATGAAGGATCGGTTTGGTATCTCGCATGCGCCGAATCTCGGCATCTAGACCCTTAACAGGTGCATCTAGCCCGTTAACAGTTCAGTGCCGTCGCCCCAGTCAGGTGGCAGCCGGCTCGGTGCTGCGCTTGCGCGGCATGGTCAGGAGCGTCGTGACGCTCACGACGATGAGCAGGATGGACGCGATGGCGACGAAGGTAACGACCGCGAGAGTGGGCAACAGGAACGTGACGATGCCGGCGATGATCGAGACGGCGCCGCTCGCGATCCCCAACCACCGAGCCGTTCCGCTGGCACGAATTCCCTCCACGATGTCGACGATTCCCTCGGCTATCCAACCGATGCCGATCACCAGAGCGAGCACAACGAGCGATTCGTACGGGTGAAGCAGGGCGATGACGCCCGCGATGATCACGAGGAGCCCAAGGACGCCGGTGAGCCAGCGCAGACCCGTGCTGAGGCCGTCGGCGACGAAGGCGGCGGTGATCCTGAAGATGCCGGAGGCAATGAGGTAGCTGCCGAAGATGACGGCAACGGTAAGCAGAGTCGCACCCGGCCACAGCAGTCCGATGATTCCGAGGATGAGGCCGATGATCGCGATAGCGATCAGCTCACCACGGTGAAACCTGAGTAGCCCGACTGGGAAACCCGTTAGCGGTCCCTTGTCCGCCTCGATAGCGTTCGACGGACTGGCGGAGTGAGTCATGATGATGTCTCCTTACCGTGGCGACAGGCGCAGCGGGTGATGCGTTGTTGGCCGCGCAACTGACGATGCATTGTTGGCCGCGGGTGATGCGTTGTTGGCCGAGAGTTGGTGATGCGTTGTTGGCCGAGAGCCGTTGCTGACGTGCTGTTGGCCGCGCCGTTCACCGCGCGCTGTTGGCGACAGGTGCCTTGGCGACTCGTGGAGTGAGCCGACACGTGCAGTGCAGGTTTGCCGACATGTGCAGTGCAGGTTTGCCGACAGGTTCAGTTTTGCCCACATT
>JAUZFY010000346.1 GCA_030840185.1 Microbacteriaceae bacterium
GCGGATGGCCCGCTGCTCGCCCAGATCAAGCCGGAACCGCTGGTCGCCGTCGGCGCCGGGGACGGCGGCGTCATGTCCTACGGCTACCGGATGTGCCTGACCCGGGCGGATGACCGCATCGCGTTCACCAGGCCGGACGGGTACGACGAGAGCTACTGGGAACTGGCGCGACGCCTGTTCTCGTACTGGCAACGGGAGGGCAAACAGGTCTCGGCCGGCCGCATGCTCGGGCTCGAGGAGAACCTACCGGGAGCCAAGTGCGATGGCAACTCGCTCGGGCCGATGTCGCTCAGCGTGCTCGACGGGGCGGCCTGGCGGTACCCGCTGGCCGATGTCGCGGGCAGGGAGGAGATTCGCGCGCACCACGAGCGTCACGCCCGCGGCTTCCTGTACTTCCTGTCGACCGACCCGGCGGTGCCCGCGCACGTCCGCGAGGAACTGCTGTGTTGGGGGTTGCCGGCCGACGAGTTCGCCGACACCGGTCATCTGCCGCACCAGCTGTACGTCCGCGAGGCCAGGCGCATGGTGGGTGACTACGTGCTCACCGAACACGATCTCCTCGCCGCGAAGCCGCAGCCGGACGTCGTTGCCATGGGCTCGTACCACTTGGATGTGCGGGAGGTGCAGCGTGCCTGGCGTTGGGTCTACGAGCATCCACGGCCGGTGGGAATGGTCTTCACCGAGGGCTACCTCTCCGTACCGCTACGGCCATACCCGATCCCGTACCGCGCAATGCTTCCGCAGGAGCAACATTGCGTCAACCTGATCGTGCCGGTCTGCCTCTCCGCGTCGCACGTCGCGTTCTCCTCCATCCGGATGGAGGTGCAGTACCAGATGCTCGGCCATGCCGCCGGGGTGGCCGCGGCGCTCGCGGTCGCCGGCGAGAGGACGGTGCACCGGGTCGACGTCTCCCGGTTGCAGGAACTGCTCGTCGCCGACGGCCAGGTGCTCGCGGTATGAGGAACCACGTGTCCGAGAGAACCCGCGTCGCCATCGGTCTCGACATCGGCTCGACCAACACGAAGGCGGTGATCGTCGAGCTCGATGGCGGCGTCGTCCTGCCGCTGGCTCTGGCCAGCACGCCGACTCCTTCGGACGGCGACGAGCTCGTCGAGCGGGTGCTTCAACTGGTGACCGAGGTGGTGCACACCTCGTCCCGCACACCGGAGTGCGTGGGCATCGCCTCGATGGCCGAATCCGGTCTTCCCCTCTCGTCCGACTACCGTCCACTGACCGGCATAATCCGCTGGGACGGCAGTCGTGGTCTCCGACAGGCGCAATCGCTCGCCGAGCGCATCCCGGCGGCCGACCTCTTCGCAGCCACCGGCGTGCAGCTGGGCGCCAAGACACCGCTGGCGACCTGGCTGTGGCTGGCCGAGGAGCGCCCCGACGTCGTCACGGCCATGGCTCGCTGGGCCGGAATCGCCGATCTCGTTGGCCTCGCGATGAGCGGAGAACTGGTCACCGACCACACTCTCGCCGGTCGGACGATGGCCTACCGCCTGCCGGAAGAGGGATCTTCGCTCCCGCCCACCTTCGACGCTGGCCTGCTCGGACTCGCCGCGCTCGATCCTGGCCGGATGCCGTCGGTGCGTCGGCCAGGTGCCGCCTGGCCGACGCTGAACAGTGAGCGTTTCGCCCTGGCCGGACTTCCGCCCGGCATCCCCGTCGTGATCGCCGGTCACGACCACGCCGTCGGCGCATATTTTGCCGGCCTCCGGGCGCCCGGCGACGCCGTCGACTCCCTCGGGACTGCCGAGGCGATCCTGATGCTCGTCGATCATAGGCCGGACTCGGAGCGGCTCTACGCCGCGGGACTCGGCCTGGTCAGAACGGTTCGCGGCGCCGATGAAGCTGTGCTCGCCGGCTCGTCCAGCGCCGGCGCGATGGTTGCCTGGTGGCGCGCGGAGCTGGGAAAGGACGCGCAGGCGATCATGGACGAAGCGCTCCTCAGGCTGCCGGCGGTCTCCCGTCACGTGGTGCTTCCGTATCTTCGCGGCAGGCAATGCCCGGCGCGGGACCTTGCGGCACCAGCGGGCCTAATGACCGACGCGCTCGAGCGCGACCCGGTGGGGGAGACCCTCGCGATGTTCGAGGGAGTGGCATTCCAGGCCAGATGGATGCTCGACGCGGTCTCCGCCGTCGCGGGCAGGCAGCCGAACGGCGTCGTCGTCTCCGGAGGGGCAGCCGCAGCGAATTCGGCGCTCATGTCGATGAAGGCCTCGCTGTCGCCGGCGCCGATGCGCCGGGTCCTCACGCCGGAACCGGTGGCCACCGGTGCCGCCCTCATCGCGCTGGAGCGTTCCGGCCTCCTGGCATCCGTTCCCGCCGCACCAACCGAACCGATCCCCAACACGCTGCCTGCCGACCACTACGACGAGGCGTATCGCCGCTTCGTCGGCACCGCGGTCAGGCACACCACAGAAAGGCACACCGCATGAATACGACACCGAGCCTTGACGCGATCGCGCGGCCGAGCGGGGCCTTCGCGATGGTCGCCATGGACCAGCGAGAGAGCCTGCGCGCCATGTTCGACGCCGCAGGGAAGGGCCGGCCGGCCGACGACGTGCTCGTGGACTTCAAGCTTGCCGTCGCGCGCGTCGTCGCACCCCACGCATCCGCGTTTCTCATCGACCGGCACTACGGCTTCGAAACCGTCAGGCAGGGAGATTGCCTCGGCGCCGGGACCGGCCTCATCTTGGCCGCCGACGAGCTTCAGCAGGAGGACGGCGGCCCGGTCGAGGAGACCAGCCTCGACCGAATCGTCGTGGACGACACATCCATCGACGGCGTTGCCGCGATCAAGCTGCTGATCATCTGGCGTCGGGACGACCGCAGGGCCGAACGAGTGCGCCTGGCGCAAGACTTCATCGACACCGCCCGCGGGCTCGGCGTGCTGTCGGTGCTCGAGCCGGTCGTACGCGCGACGCAGGCCGAGCTCGACGCGGGAACCTGGGACGCCGACGCGGCCATCCGGGAGGCGGCCGGCGAGCTGTCTCCGCTCGGGGCGAGCCTGTACAAGGCGCAGGTGCCGCGGGCCGGCGCCGGCCCGGTGGAGGAACTCGAGGAGGCCTGCCGGGCGTTGGGCTCCGCGATCACCGGGCCGTGGGTAGTGCTCTCGCAGGGGGTGGAGGCGGCGAACTTCCTCGGCGCGGTGACGGCCGCGTGCAAGGGTGGCGCGAGCGGCTTCCTCGCAGGCAGGGCGCTCTGGGCGGATGTCGTCGGCGACGACGACCTGGACGAGTCGTTGCGGCGGGTGTCGGTGCCGCGACTCGAAGCACTCTGCAAGGTGGTCGACCGATACGCGCGACCGTGGCGCGAGGCCGGAGCGAACTCATGACGACCACACAACGGACGACACGGCACGTCGCACTAATTCACACGGTGCCAGCGCTCGCCGCGAGTTTCGACGCACGGATCCTCGCGGAATTCGCCGCCGACGACGCACCGAGGATCGACCACATCGTCGATCCCTGGCTGCTGGCCGAAGCCACCAGGCACGGTGTGACCGATGAGATTGCCGCACGGGTCGCCGAGCATGCGGCCTACCTGGCTCGCCAGGGTGCGACGCTCGTCATGGTCACCTGCTCGTCGATCGGCGGCACCGCGGCCGGGGCGTCGGACGGCGCCGGGATACCGGTGCTGCGAGTGGATGGCCCGATGGCCAGGCAGGCCGTGGACCTCGCCGCGGGCGGCACGATCGCCGTCCTTGCGACTCTTACCTCCACGCTGAAGCCCACCGCGGAGCTGATCCGCTCCAGCATGGGGGACGGACAGACCGCATCGATCGAAACGGTGCTGGTCGAGGGCGCCGCGGCCGCGCGGGCAAGCGGCGACACCGAGGGTCACGACGAACTCATCCGAGCCGCGGTGAAGAGGACAACGGATGCGACGGTCGTAGTCCTCGCGCAAGCGTCGATGGCGCCGGCGCTCGAGGGGGCCGACCTCGGCGGCACCCGAGTGCTCACCTCGCCACCCGGCGGCGTTGCCGGTTTCGTCGACGCCATCCGAGCGTTGACGGTCTAGGCGGAGAGCCGGCGCCGGTTACTCCGCGTCGGCCGGGGCGGAGTCTGCGTCGGGGATCTCGATGTCCGCTCCGGCCAGCTCGAGCACGGTTCTCACGTAATCGGGAAGCACCGAACGCAGCACGTTGGGGACATCCGCGTCCGCGATGTCCTGGGCGGCCACGACGAGGCTGCGCATCTCGGCGAGGTCGTCTGACGTCCCGGTCAGCACTGTGCGCAGCAGATCGGTTGCGAGCACGGCGGCGTCCGCCGCGTGTCCAGCGGCGACGATCCACGGCCGCAGGTCCTCGTGGAGCCTCCCAGGTGTGCTCGCGGTCTCCACGGGGAGGGCCGCGAGCGCGGCCAACTCCCGCTCCAGCTCGTCGAGCGATTCCGGTTCGCCGGACAGCGCCGCGGCCATAAGAGCGCTCAATCGCGGATATTGGGGTGCCGAGGGCGGCCACGAACTGCTCGCTTCGATGAGCGGCCCAATGGCGGGAGCCGACGATCCAGTCACCCAGTAGAGCGCGCGCTCCGCCGCCTTTGCCTCGTCGTAGGCTTGCGGATTCCACGC
>JAUZFY010000311.1 GCA_030840185.1 Microbacteriaceae bacterium
TCCCGACCATCGGAGAACTCGCGAGTCCCGTCGAGCGGATCGATGATCCAAACTCGCCGAGCCGAGAGGCGCTCGCCGGTGTCGGGAGCCTCCTCGGAGAGGATCGCATCGTTCGGATGCTCGCGTCGAAGACGTCCATTCAAATACTCCTGGGCGACGGCGTCTCCGCGGGCCTTAAGTACGTCGGTGCCGATTTCGCCGGGAAGCGCCGACTTCTGCACTTTCACCAGCAACTCGCCGGCCCCCAGCGCAAGCGCGAGGGCATACGTCGCGCTGGAAATTTCATCTGATTTCGGCATGTCTGCCTCTCGTCGGGTTCGAGTTAATTGATACTCTGCCACGAACAGGCCGCTTACGGGAGAACCTCATTTTAAGCCGGTGGAAACACCGGCGTCCCGGGCCCCCCGGCGTTCCCAGGCTCCGGGTCGCTCGAGCAATTCCCTCGCCGTCAGAGGCAAGCTGCCGGACACCAGCGACTCGATCGTCGTGTCTTCCAGCACACCCCGCATGCTGGCCCGCAACGCCACCCAAATCTCCTGAATGTGACGGGAACTTGCGGGGTAGCCGATCTGTTCCGGGGGCGCTCCGCGAACGGCGGCCAGCGGGCCATCGACTACTCGAATCACGTCGGCGACGCTGATCTCGCTCGGGGCGCGGCCGAGCGCGTAGCCGCCGCGGGAGCCTCGAGCCACAGTCAGAATCCCCGACCGCGCGAGCTGAACGAGAATGTTCTCAAGAAAGCGGGCGGGGATTTCTTGCCTATCCGACAGATCTCGTTTGGTGGTCACTCCCCCAGGGTTCGTCGCTATTTCTACAACTGCTCTCAGCGCGTAGTCCGCGCGGGCACTTACCTGCATTGTTCCGGCTCCCTTGCTGGCCTAAAGCCTGACGACTCCCATGCCCCGGCGCGAGCGGACACCGTTGGCCACGGACGAGAAGATCGAGTCGACGAGAACCCCGATGAGCAAGATGACCAGCATGATCGAGAGCAGGCCGGGCGCATTCGCGAACTCGCGAAAGAACTGAAGCTGGACGCCGAGGGACGGGCGCGAGGCGATGATGACCAGAAGTTCTCCGGCCATGAGGCTTCGCCAGGCGAAGGCCCAGCCCTGCTTGAGGCCGGCAACATAGGAGGGGAGCGCCGCCGGAATCATTACGTGTCGGTACATGCTCATCCCTTTGGCACCGAGCACCTGGGCCACCCGTTGCAGTTGCGGGGAGACATCGTCGACACCGGACACCACGCCGTTCGCGATCGAGGGAGCGGCACCCAGCACCACGACGAAGGCAATCGCCTGCTCGGAGAGTCCGAAGAGCAGAATCGCGAGGGGAAACCAGGCGATGGATGGCATGGTCTGCAGGCCGGTGATGAGAGAGCCAATGGCCGATCGAAGCACTCGCGATCGTGAAACGGCGATTCCTATCGCCGAGCCGAGAAGCACCGAGATTGCGAAACCAACGAGAGCCCGATTGAGCGTTGTGGCAACCGCGAGCCAGAATTTCGGCTCCCCGAACTGCCCAACCAGCGTTTGTCCGACCGTCAACGGCGCGGGCAAGACGTATTCCGGCCGCCAGCCCGAGAGCACGACAATCTGCCAGATAAGCAGCGCGATAATCACGGCGAGCAGCGGGGGCCACGTTCGATCCCACAGTCGCTTGCCTCTCGGGACGGCCAACTGCGCCCCCCGTTCTGTGCCTGCGGTCGCACGCTTCTGCGGCCGGGTCGCGTATTCACTCATGGCCCGCCTCCTGTTCCTGCAGAAGTTCGTGCAGGTCGGCTGCGCTCGTCGCGACCGACAGGTCTTCCATTCGCCGAGGGCGCGGAATGTCGATCGAGAATTGCGATCCGATCCGCCCCGGTGCCGGTTTCATGACGATCACCCGATTGGCTAGCCGAGCCGCCTCCCTCACGTTGTGCGTCACAAAGACGATGGTGAGATGGCGTTCTGCCCAGATGCGCTCGGTCTGTTCGTGCATGGCATCACGAGTGATGGCGTCGAGGGAGGCGAACGGTTCATCCATCAGCAGAATCTCGCAGTCTTGGGCGAGGGTTCTGGCAAGGGCAACCCGCTGACGCATTCCACCGGAAAGCTCATGCGGCCGTTTCGCTCCCATGCCTGAGAGCTGAACGGTCTCGAGGAGCTCCTGGATTCGATCGGCGCGAAGGTCCTTTGGCACTCCGGAGAGTTTGAGCGCGAGATCGATGTTTCCTCGCACGGTGAGCCACGGGAACAGGCTCGCCTCCTGGAACATCACGCCGACTTTGCGGGCGCCGACGTCGATGAATCCCTCACTCGGGCGGTCGAGATCGGCGATCAGATTGAGGAGGGTGCTCTTGCCGCAGCCCGACCGCCCCACGACACACAGGAATTCGCTTGGCTTGACCGTGAGGGAAACGTCGCGCAGCGCGACAGTCTGCTGGCCGTCGCGGCCGAATCGCTTCGTGACGTTCTGCACCCGAATCGCGGCCGACTGAAGGATGGTGGCAGTTGCCTGGGCCTCAGAGAGTGTCATGGCACTGTGATCTTCGAGTCGCCGCGCTTGGTGAGCAGAGCGTTGAGGGCGGAGAGATCGTAGATGCCGGCTAGATCCACGCTGTCGAGCAAGCCCACCGCGCGCGCATGATTGGCCGAAGCGAGAAGGGTCGACGGCAGGGGGTCGATCGTGAAGTCGACGTTGCTCCATGCTTTGTCGAGGTAGGCGGGATCGATTTGGCTTCCGGTGATCGTTTTGATGTGAGCGTTGACCAACGATTTCGCCTCATCCGGGTGCGCCTTGATGAAGTCGATGGCATCCAACTCGGCGGCGACGATCGCAGAGATGGCGGCCGGATACTTATTGACGAAGGTGGTCGCCGCAATGGTGTTGGTGACAACGAATTTGCCCTTTGGCCACAGGGTCGCCTCGTCGACGAGCTCCGTTCCGTTGCCCTCGGCGACGAGCCGGGAGACCCACGGTTCGGGTACCCACGCGCCATCCAGCTTTCCGGCAACAAAGGCGGCGAGAGCCGTCGCGTTGTCCTGGGGAACGATGTGCACGTCGCCCCCACCTTCGGTGGTCGTGCTCAGATTGTGCTTCTTCAGCCAGTACCTCAACGCAACGTCCTGCGTGTTGCCGAGCTGCGGCGTGGCGATGGTCTTTCCCTTGAGATCCGCGGGCGAGGCGATCCCCGCACGGACCACGAGTCCGGCTCCGCCAGACGCGGCTCCTGAAATGACTCGCAGAGCGGCGCCTTTGCTCTGGGTGAAGCCGGTAATCGTCGGGTTCGGGCCGGCGAGTGTCACATCGACGGCACCCCCGAACAGGGCCTCAATGGCGGCGGGGCCGGCGTTGAAGGTCACGGGTGTGAGCGTGACCTTAGAGCCGAGTCGTTTTTTGAGGTATCCCTTGTCAAGGGCAACGATCGCCACCGCGTGGGTAAAGTTCGGAAAGTAACCGAAACGCACCTCGGACGGCATTTCGATCTGCGCTTTTGGGACAGTGGGTGACGCTGCCGTCGAGGCGCACGATGTGAGTAGAAGGGAAAGGCCGAGGGCGGCGGCCGAAATAAGGGTACGACGAATGGAACTCATGGAAACTCCTCGGGTAAAGATCCACTAAGTCGGTCGAGTATACCGATTTATCCCCGTTGATTGGGAAATTCTTTTTCTGCCTGCGGAGAGATCGACCGTGCAAGAATCGGCAACTAACGCCGTCGCTGCACGCGAAGGGCGCGCATGCCGCCTCGTCACGGTGACGGGATGCTCACCGAACCCGAAGTGGAGCGTCGCAATGGAGAACTCGGAACGCGGCGGCGCCACCCTCGCGCTCGACGGTTCGCGTCTCGATGCTCTCGAGCTCATCCTCGAGGGTCTCGTGGCGCCCATCGACGGGTACTGCCTCCCCGGCCAGAAGCCAGACGGCTGGCCGTTCGAATCGGTCCTCGCCGTGCCCTCGTCGGTTGCCGCGGCCGCGCTCGTGCACGGGAAACTGACCCTGACCGACCCGGACGGCACACCGCTGGCCTCCCTCGCCGTCCCGGCGTCCGCCGGCACGGATGATTCCGGGAACATCGCCGGCACCCTCACCGCTCTTCGACGCGCGGAACATCCTCCCGCCCGGGACATCCGCCTCTCCCTCGCGGACGGCCCGCCGGACGTTGTCGCCATTTTCGCGACGGAGCCGGAGCCGGCGCAGCTGGCACGCGCCATCGTGTCGGCTTCCGGACGAACTCTGCTCTTTCTCATCGCCTCCTGGAACATGGGTCACGCCGATTACACAATTTCGAAAGCCGTCAACTCCCTTCGGCGATGCTCCGCCGAGGTGCCGGGTTCCTCCGCCCGGTTCGTTGCCCTCGCGCCGCTCGCGCCGGACATGAGCCGCGCAACCGTGCTCGCTCACGTGCTCGGCATCCTCGGCGCCGGGAGCACTCTCGACTTCTCGCCGGGTGAGGATCCGGGGTCCGACCTGGCCTCGAGCGAACAGCACGAGGGCTGCGTGGTGCTGTTCACCGGTCTATCCGGATCGGGCAAGTCGACCGTGGCAAGAGCGCTGTCGGAGCGACTGGCCGGAGAGGGCCTCCGGCGCACTGTGCTCCTTGACGGCGATGATGTGCGTCGCATCCTTTCCCCCTCCCTCGGATTCACCGAGCGAGACCGCGAGGAAAATCTTCGCCGGGTCGGCTGGGTGGCGGCACGGATTGGGTCTGTCGGCGGTGTGGCGATTTGCGCCCCCATCGCGCCGTTCGCGCGAATGAGAGCCGAGATCCGGGCGATGGCCGAGGAAACGAGCCGATTCATTCTTGTGTATGTCGCGACGCCCCTCGCCGTCTGCGAAACGCGCGACCGCAAGGGGTTGTATGCGCGAGCCCGTGCGGGTGAGATCACGGACTTCACGGGAATCGACTCCCCGTACGAGGCGCCGGACGACGCGGACATCGTGATCGACACGACAGCGGAAGCCGTCGACGATCAGGTGGATGCCATCATCCGATTGATCACTCCACAAGGCGATTTCGCGCAACTCTGAGTCGTCTCTTGACGCGTCCCGGCGCGAAGGACGACATCGCGAAATGAGCCGACTGTCGCCGGAGAAACGGTAGTCGACGAGCTGAAAATTCTCGATCGACAACCTGCGCCGCACCCCATGGACAAGCCCCCGTTGCCGCGTACCTTGGATCGGACCGGGCCGCGCAACCGATGAGACCCGCCGAATCAAGGAGGATCCGAATGTCAAGCAACAGAGCAGTGGCTTACAAGGAGCCCGGCAAGGTCGAGGTCATCGACACCGACTACCCCACTTTTGAGTTGCAAGACGGGCCGGGCGTCAATCCGGCGAACGTCGGGCGCAAAGTTCCGCACGGAGCCATAATCCGCACGGTCGCGACGAACATCTGCGGATCAGACCAGCACATGGTGCGTGGGCGCACCACCGCCCCACCGAACCTCGTACTCGGACACGAGATCACGGGTGAGGTGGTCGAAGTCGGACCGGGCGTCGAATTTGTGAAGGTCGGGGATTTGGTCTCCGTTCCGTTCAACATCTCGTGTGGCCGTTGCCGCAACTGTAAGGAACGCAAGACCGGGATTTGCCTGAACGTCAACCCGGATCGACCGGGTAGCGCCTA
>JAUZFY010000326.1 GCA_030840185.1 Microbacteriaceae bacterium
TCGAGCAGCGCGCGCTTGATGCCGGTGCGACGGCGGCCGAGTGCCGCAAAGAAGCGGGTGTCCGAGAACGCCGGGTCGAGCGGGTCCCGGGAAATATGAGCGACCTGGCTCGGGATGAGCGCGGCCGGGTGACCGAGTCCGGCCGGCTGTCCGTCCGGGGTCGGAACGAGGTGGTCGACGGCCATCGATCCGAAGATCCGCTGATCAACGAAGTCGACGCGCAACGGTCCCCCGGCCGGTGAATCGAGTTGGAGCCGGATGCGAAGGAGCGAGTCATCCGGTTGCCGCGCGTCCCGGAGCAGAACCTGCCCACTCATGCCGAGGTGTACGACGAGCGCCTCCCCGCGCGCCTCTCCGTGGCCCTCTGAAAACGCAGGAGATTCACCACCGTCGGCGCGATTTTCGACGAAATCGCCCGTGAAGTGGTGAATGTCCTGCGTTTTGGGAACGGCAAGGGGAACGGCGGCAGGAGCAGCAGGCACCGTAAATGGCACGGCAGACGGGGACAGCGGCAGCCAGAGGAACTTGCCCCGACGAACGGCACCGAGGATGCGGCGTCCCGAGAGCCGTTCGACGAAATCCTCGCTCGGGCCGACGTGGCGTCGCAGCGATCGAGGCTCGAACACCGAGACGGTCTCGATAATCGCTCCGGTCACTGCCGGTTCGAGGCCGGCGCGGACGACCTCTACCTCGGGAAGTTCCGGCACGGCATCAGGGAATTACGGAGAGCTGCGTCCACGCTTCGAGCGCCGCGGCCATCTCGGCCTGCTTCTTGCTCGTGCCGTTGCCCTCGGCAATGTCCGTTCCCCCGAGGGAGACGGTGGCGTGGAATCGCTTCGAATGGTCGGGACCGCTGTCGGTCACGGCGTAGTGCGGGATCCCGCGACCGAGCCGGGCCGCGAGTTCCTGAAGACTTGTTTTCGGATCCATCGCGGCGCCGAAGCGAGAGGGATCCATCAGCAACGGGGCTATGAGACGCATGACGAGCGCCGTCGCGGCCTCGCCCCCGGCGTCAAGGTACGCCGCTCCGATGACCGCTTCGACCGTGTCGGCGAGGATGGATGACTTGTCGCGCCCGCCGGTGAGTTCCTCACCACGGCCGAGTCGAATGTGACGACCCAGGCCGATCTGCCGGGCGACCTCGGCGAGGGCCACAGAGCTGACGAGGCTGGCGCGTCGCTTGGCCAGCTCTCCCTCGTCGAGATCCGGGTTGTCACGGTAGAGCATCACTGTGACCGCCTGACCCAAAATGGAGTCGCCAAGAAACTCGAGGCGCTCATTGTGCGCGACTCCCCCATGCTCGTAGGCGTAGGAGCGGTGCGTGAGAGCGAGCTCGAGTAGTTCCGGCGAGACGTCTACAGCGAGAAGCTGTTCGAGATCGCCCCGGGTGGCACTGGTGCCAGGCATACCGGATCCGTCCATAGAACGGAGCGGACTAGACGTCCGCGACCTTGCGGCCCTTGTACTCCATGTACAGGGGAGCTCCGGTGGAGTCTTCGACAACCTTCGCGCGGTGAGGAAGGCTGTAGGTGACCTTTCCGCCCTCAACGGTCTTGACCAGGGTGGGAGGCGTCGCCTTCCACTGGGCACGACGCGCGCGGGTGCTGGCGCGGGACATCTTGCGCTTCGGGACTGCCATGGCTATCTCTTTTCTTTACTCGACGCTGCTTGCAGCGCCTTACACATTTGGCGTGGTGGGCACATCTGGGGTGGTATCCGTCAGTCCTTCGAAACCGGCCAACTTGCCGAGAGCCGCCCATCGTGGATCGATGGCTTCCTCGTGCTTATGGCCCGGGTTGTCGAGGAGCCGCACCCCACACTGCGGGCACAGGCCGAGGCAATCTTCTTGACAGACCGGCTGGAAGGGTAGCGATAACACCACCGCATCCCTGATTACGGGTTCGAGATCAATGGTGTCCTCGTGAACCTCGTATTCAAAAGCTTCGTCTGAAGAATACGCGAAAAGCTCCTGGAATTCGACTTGAACCGCTTGTTGGATCTCGATGAGGCACCGACCGCACTCCCCAGCGGCCGTTCCATCGACCTCGGCGCTAACCAGAATGCCGTCATGGAGGGACTCGAGTCGCAGGTTCACGCGAAGCGAGCTGCCTGCCTTGACGCCGATCATGGCGTTGCCGAAGTCCTCCGGAACGGTGACGTCGAGCACCCGCTCCCGCATCTCGCCGGGACGATGCATGAGGTCGTACACATCTACGGTGTATGGGGTCTTGATCACGTGAGGCACCCAAAGAGTGTACTCCGCGGGTCGGGTGCTTCTGCGGGTCGAGTAGCGAGCGCCAGCGAGCGTATCGAGACCCCGGATGCCGAAGCAGGTCTCGATACGGGCGCTGCGCGCCCTACTCGACCGACGGGCACCCGCGCTGCGCGCCCCAACTCGACCCACCAAGCTTCGCGAAATCCCCCACGAAGTCAGCACGAAGCGTTCGGCTACTCCACCGCCGTGAACGCCTCGTCGTAGATCGCCAGCGCGTCCGCGACCTCCTGCGGCGTTACGACGCACGGCGGCACGACGTGAATTCGGTTGTCCGCGATAAACGGCAAGAGGCCCCGCGACATCAGCTCGCCCCTCAGAGCGGCGATCACCCCGCCGCTTACGGGCGCTCGGGTTTCGCGGTCCTCCACGAGATCGAGCGCCCAGAAGACACCGAGACCGCGCACCTCCCCGATGAGCGGATGCCGCTCGGCAAGCGCCGCGAGTCCCGGCCCCAGGTGGTCGGCCCCGATCGAGCGGGCGTTGTCCAGAATTTTTTCATCATCCATGGCATCCAGCGAGGCGACAATGGCCGCCATGGCAAGCGGATGCCCGGAGTAGGTGAGACCCCCGGGGAACACTTGGGACTCAAACGCGTTCGCGATCGACTCCGAAATGATCACACCGCCGGCCGGGACGTACCCGGAGTTGACCCCCTTCGCGAAGGTGATCAGGTCGGGCACCCATTCGCCATCGGCAAAACCCTGCCAGGCGAACCACTCGCCGGTGCGACCGAAGCCAGACATGACCTCGTCCATGATGAGCAGGATGCCGTACTTGTCGGCGAGCGCACGCACGCCCGCGAGGTACCCGGGCGGCGGCACGAGAACGCCGGCCGTCCCCGGCACTCCCTCGAGCAGGATCGCCGCGATGGAGGACTGGCCCTCCGATTGGATGACTCTCTCGAGGTGATGCAGGGCGCGCTCGCTTTCTTCCTCCGGAGACGACGCCCAAAATTCTGACCGGTACAGGAATGGGCCGAAGAAGTGCACGTGTCCGCGCGCGAATTCGTTCGGCACCCGGCGCCAGTCGCCGGTCGCGACAATGGCAGCTCCCGTGTTGCCGTGGTACGAGCGGTAGTGCGAAAGCACCTTGTCCCGCCCGGTCACGAGCCGAGCCATCCGGATCGCGTTTTCGTTGGCATCCGCTCCGCCATTGGTGAAGAAGACCTTCTGAAACGGTCGACCCGCCTTGGAGAGTATGCGCTTCGCGGCCTGCCCGCGGGTGAGGTTGGCGTGGGCCGGTGCGACCATCGTCAGGGTGTTCGCCTGGGCCGTGATGGCCTCGATTACCCGCGGATGCTGGTGGCCGATGTTCATGTTGATGAGCTGGCTCGAGAAGTCGAGATAGCGCTTTCCGTCGAAGTCCCACACCGTGCTTCCGAGACCTCCGGCAATGACGAACGGCTTCAGTGCCCCCTGCGCTGACCAGGAATGGAAGACGTGGGACCGGTCGAGTTCGAATGCCAACTCGCCGTCGGCCGGATCGGGAGTGTTCGCGGGATCAAAAGTATTCATCGTCGCCTCGCTGCAGAAATGAGTGGTGTGAGTGCGGGAACCAACCACCTCCCCCGTACCCCTCTGCCTCGATGCTACTTGCCGCCGACTTCAGGGGGACGGTGAACCCCGATCATGCGCGCGCCACAATGTGTTCACGCATGGCCGGAATCACTGTCTCGCCGTACACCCGAAGGGTCTCCTCTTTATTGTCATGCTGAAGGTAGCCGGCGAACTGGTCGACCCCGAGCTGCTTTAGCGCCGTGAGCTTCTCCATGTGGTCCTTTGCGGAGCCGAGCACACAGAACCGGTCGACGATCTCGTCGGGAACGAAATCCGCGTGGGTGTTTCCGGCGCGGCCGTGCTCGTTGTAGTCGTAGCCCTCGCGGCCCTTGATGTAGTCGGTCAGGGCCTTCGGCACGGCCGAGTTTTGCCCGTACTTGGCGACGATATCGGCGACGTGATTGCCGACCATTCCGCCGAACCAGCGATTCTGATCCCGCATGTGGGGCCAGTCCTCGCCGATGTGCATCGGCGCCGCGACACAGAATTTGATCGCCATCGGGTCACGGCCGACAGCCTCCGCGGCGGACCTCACCTTCGCGATCATCCACTCCGCGACATCCAGATCGGCCATCTGCAGGATGAAGCCGTCGCCGACCTCACCCGCCAGCTTGAGCGCGAGCGGACCGTAGGCGGCCACCCACACGTCTAGTTGCGAACCGACGCTCCACGGAAACTGCACCTGCGCGCCGTTGTACTCCACGGATCGGGAGTTGGCCAGTTCGCGGATGACGTGAATCGCCTCACGCAGAGTCGCGAGCGTCGTGGGTGCCCCATTGGTCACCCGAACCGCGGAGTCGCCGCGACCGATGCCGCAAATCGTGCGGTTGCCGTACATCTCGTTGAGGGTTGCGAACAGTGACGCCGTGACCGTCCAGTCCCGGGTCGCCGGGTTCGTCACCATCGGCCCGACCTTGATCCGGTGCGTCTCGGCGAGGATCTGGCTGTAGATGACGTACGGCTCCTGCCAAAGCAGGTGCGAGTCGAAGGTCCAGGCGTAGTTGAACCCGTGTTGTTCGGCGAGCTTAGCGAGGTACACGGTTCGCGAGGCGGGCGGATTGGTCTGCAGTACTGCTCCGAATTCCATGGGTGCCTTTCCGCTACTCAGATGAGGTACTGCGATAGTCCGCGCTTGAAGTACTTTCCGTCGCCCTTCGCTCCGAGGTACTGGTTGTCATCGATGATGACCTTGCCGCGCGAGAGCACGGTATCGACGTGGCCGTCGATCTCGAAGCCCTCATATGCCGAATAGTCCATATTCATGTGGTGCGTCTTGTTCAGCCCGATCGACGTGTGACCGTTAGGGTCGTAGATCACGATATCGCCGTCCGCTCCGGGCTGGATGACGCCCTTTTTCCCATACATCCCGAACATTCGAGCGGGCGTCCACCAGGTGACTTCCACCAATCGTTCGAGAGAGATATGGCCGTCGACAACACCTTGTTATATCAGATCCATCCGTAGTTCGACCGAGCCGATTACGTTCGGAATCATTGAGAACTCGCCGAGGCCCATCT
>JAUZFY010000329.1 GCA_030840185.1 Microbacteriaceae bacterium
CGGCGTAGCCCTCATTGAAGATGAGGTAGATGACCTCGAGAACGGAGCGAAGCCGGGCCTGGTACTCGGCCCGGTCGGGAACCTCGAACGGCACTCGCGCCGCGGCCAGCATCTTCTTCGCGCGGACGATGCGTTGCTGCACGGTGGCGACCGGTACCAGCAGCGCACGCGCAATCTCGTGCGTGGCGAGACCGCCGACGACCCGGAGCGTCAAGGCAACCTGCGCTTCCCGAGAGAGGACGGGGTGGCACGCCACGAACACTAGACGCAGAACGTCGTTGTCGATGTGGTCGGGATCCCACGGCAGGGCGTCCGGATCAAACTTGTTTTCGAGGTCGCGGGCTAGATCGGCGTACCGGCTGTCGCGCCGCTCCCGCCGCCGCCAGGCATCGACGGCCTTGCGTTTCGCCACGGCCGTCAGCCACGCTCCGCCGTTTCGCGGCACGCCCGTGACCGGCCACTGGGCGAGGGCGTCGGCTAGGGCATCCTGAGTTAGGTCTTCCGCCAGGCCCAGATCGCCGACGTAGCGGGTCATGGTCGCCACAATCTTTGCCGACTCGATGCGCCAGACTGCCCCGAGCGCGCGGGCGACGTTACGGTCGCCCGTCGAGTTCTGCATTGGCGTGCTCCTCAAAGCCGGGGCACCCATTCGGCCCGTATACCCATTCGTCGAACGATATCGCGCCGAATCGACACCGGCGAAAGAAAAGTTTGGGAATTTCGTTGCGGATGTACTGAGGCGCATCGGGGAACGCCATCAGTGCTTCAGCGGCTACCGTGCCGCCACGGTTCAGAGCAAAGGACGCTTGGTCACTCTCGTCATTCACGACGGGGATGCTGCCCGTATCGACACCCGGATCGTCACGGATCTGCCACAGCGTTCGGAATGACTAACCGGCACCGGATTGGTGGAGAAACCGGAACTCGTGACGGCGCATGAGCCGCAACACGAACGCCGCTGGATATCCGAAGGCACGCAGTCCGGTCGCTGTGTCGCACGGATCGACTCGGTCGATGCTGTACTCGACGCCCTTAAAGAGAATGACGCACTCTCCCGCCGCGACGATGTTGCGATACCACGCAACATCCGGTCCGTAGGTGAGCTCGGCCACAAACCCGTCAGCGATGCGAGCCAGAATCAGCGGTGTCTCGTAGGCGTTGCCGGTCTTTCGTCCGATGTGGCGCACGAGCGAGAACGGACGTCGGCCCGAACGTGCTGCTCTTAACGCAGCCCGGTTGAGTGTGTTCTTGAGAACCCACAGAAGGACTCGTCTGGAACGGATGAGTGCCATGTATGCCTCCCGATTAGCAGTCTCTGCGTCTTCCCTTCCGAAATCCATGCAATCTGGACGTCACCCCGGCGTGTTGGGGTCGACACGCCGCAAGTCAGGCCGGATTGCATGGATTTCGGAAGGGACCTCACAAGGGTGCGCGGCATGAGGAACCGGTCTCATCGGGGAGGCAGAGTGAGCAGCGTGGGTACTGTGGCGTCGTGCTCTCCTTTTTCATCAGCCATCCGGAAGTTGCCGTCGATGCGAGTTCGCCCATCGAGGAGTGGGGGCTCTCGGAGTCCGGCCAAATCCGTGCTGGTCAACTCTCGGGGCTCGACTGGGCGCGAAGCATCCGCCGCATCGTTTCCAGCACCGAGCGAAAGGCAATGGAAACCGCCGGGATTCTGGGGAGCGCGCTTTCGCTCAGGTGTACGACCGACCGCGAGCTGGGAGAGAACGATCGGTCTGCGACAGGATTCCTCCCTCTGGCCGAATTTGAGGCAGCGGCCGATGAATTCTTTGCCCGACCCTCCCTCAGCGTGGGCGGGTGGGAGACCGCCGCGCACGCGCAAGCTCGCATTGTGGCCGCGGTTCGCCGATTGAGTTCAGACGATGCCCGCCCTACTGCGTTTGTTGCGCACGGCGCCGTGGGCACCTTGCTGTTCTGCGACCTCGTCGACACTCCAATCAGTCGCGAGCACGACCAACCGGGGCAAGGCAGCTACTTCAGTTTCGACGCGTCGACGTGGACCGCGATGCACTCGTGGAGGCGCATCGGGATGTAGTGCCGCTCGAGCGGGCCTGCTGCGGCATTCATGCCTGGAGCCCTCTTCCTGGCTCCCCTGAGTAGCCACTTTTCTTCCGAAATCCATGCAATCTGGAGGTCACCCCGGCGCGTTGGGGTCAACACGCCGCACGTCAGGCCGGATTGCATGGATTTCGGAAGCGGAAGGGTCACGCACGCTCCCTCCGGGTGCGGAACGCGAGCAGACTGAACACGCCACGCTTGCCGCTCGCACCGGTGATGAGAAAATTGGTCACTACCCACTCCAAAGAGACACGAAGAAGGCCGCATCACAACCATGACGACCGCTTTGCGCGCACGGGTCGCCGCGTACGGCGGCTCATCGCGCATTGTTGGGGTTGATCTGGCGCGCGGCCTCGCGGTGCTCGGCATGTATGGTGCCCATGTCGGCCTCACCAAGGACTTCGACTGGGCACAACCGGGAACGTGGCTGGACGTGGTCAACGGACGCTCCTCCATCCTGTTCGCGCTTCTCGCTGGAGTGTCGATCGCGATTATTTCAGGCGGCCAAAGCGGGCTCGAGGGAATCGAGTTGAAGCGCGCTCGTGTGCGGATCCTGACGCGCGCGATAGTGATCTTCGTGCTTGGCGCGTATCTCGCGTCCCTGGACACGGGGATCGCCGTCATCCTGCCCGTCTACGCCGTTCTTTTCGTCGCAACCCTGCCTTTCCTGCGTTTGCCCTCACGGTGGCTGTTCGCGATTGCGGCGATCCTCGCGGTTCTCATGCCACTGATCGTGTTCGTGTTGGCGCCGGGGAGCCCCGAGGATGATCTCGCTTCCTACCTTTTCGTCACGGGACCGTACCCGGCACTGATTTGGATCGCCTTCTTCCTCGTCGGGCTCGCGATCGGCCGACTCGACCTGAGGGCGACCAGCACCCGCCTCCGCATCCTGACCGCGGGTATCGGGCTGGCCGTGCTTGGTTATGGTGCGAGCGCTCTCGTTCCCTCCGGGTCGGTCGGGGACGTCCTTCCGGCCGACGCCCGCGACCTCTCCACGGTCGAGGCGCACAGCGGAACCCCGTTCGAGGTAGTCGGATCGACCGGATTTGCGCTCGCGATTCTCGCAGTATGCCTACTGGTCCCTCGGGCCGTCCGCTGGCTGCTCTATCCGCTGGCGGCGATCGGAGCGATGGCCCTCACCGCGTATACCGTGCACGTGCTGATCGTCGACCGGATCGGCTCCCCCGCCTTCGCTCAGCCGGACAACGGCCTATTTCTCGGCTTTGTCGCGGGGGCGCTTCTCGTCTGCGCAGCATGGACGCTGTTGCTCGGACGGGGTCCGCTCGAGCGTGCGCTCACCGGGCTGTCGCGGGTCGCGGCGCAGGCGCTGCCCGAACGCTGACCTCCGCCGCGGAACCTACCCGGTGCTGAGCGTGACCGGCGGCACGAACGAGCCGCTTGGCTCCCTCACCCACCAGGCACCGGTCTCCCGTCGTTCGGCGAACGTGGAATAGCGGTACACGTACAGCTGAGCCCGGAGCCACCTGGGCCTGCGGCCGTCGAAAGGGTCGAGGCGCAACAGCTTAAGCGTGGCGGCATCCGCGGTCAGCAGCCGCATGAGCAGCACGATGAACCAACGTTCCCGGCGCATGCCGAGGGGCAGGAACCACATCAGCCAGTCGAGGCGCAGATGGTACGGAGCGAACTGCCGCGGCATCCGCTTGACGTCGCCCGGCTTGCCCTTGAATTCGTACTCCAGCCAGGTCGTGGATTCGTCCGGCTCCTCGACATCCGTTCCCTCAATGACGATTTCGTACCTCTGGCGGGTGATGGTGCCGAACGCGCCATACGCGTTGACCAGGTGAAGCGGGTTGAAACTTGCATTCATCAGCTGTCGGCGCGCGAGGAGGTTGCGCGCCGGCCAGTAGCTGAGCACAACGAGCAGGGCGATTACCACGACCACCAGGATCGTGAACCAGAGCGGGGCGGACTGCGGCACTCCGAGGTCCGCCGGGACAGCCGGGATGATCGCGTGCACGACGGAGTCGCCGATCGCCGAGAACGCGAGCACTATCGTGATCGCGTTGAGCCAGGCGAAGTTGCCGGTGACCACGAGCCATAGCTGGGTGAGCACGATGACGATGCCGGCGATGCTCGCGACGGGTTGTGGCGCGAAGAGCAGAAACGGGATCACCAGTTGGGCGAAGTGATTTCCGACCACCTCGAGCCGATGGAACCACCTGGGGAGGTGGTGCGCCCACCAGCTCAGAGGCCCCGGCATCGGTTGTGTCTCGTGGTGGTAGAACATCGCAGTGAGGTCGCGCCACGCGGTGTCGCCGCGCAGCTTGATCAGGCCGGCACCGAATTCGAGGCGGAAGACTAGCCAGCGCAGAAACAGCAGAATCGCGATCGGTGGCGCGGTGGCGTCGGACCCGAGGAAGGCCACGACGAATCCGGCCTCGAGCAGCAGGCTCTCCCACCCGAAGCCATAGAAGGTCTGACCAACGTTGACGATAGACAGGTACAGCGCCCAGAGCACGAGATAGACCAGGAGAGGAACCCAAGGCGGCCCGAGCTGCGGCAGACCCAGAATGGCGGATGCCGCAAGCACTGCGCCCGTCCAGGCGACGACGAGAAGCAGCCGGTCCGAGTAGCGCCAGCGGAACAGCGTCGGGGCAGTGCGCCACGACGTCGCCGCGATGAAATCGGGCGCCGGCAGCAATCCCCGCTCACCGAGAAGCACGCGGAACTGCGCCGCGGTCGAGAGGAACGCGATGAGATAGGTGGCCCCGATGCCGCGCTGAATCACCTGACGCGCAAGGTCGTAGTCTTCGGCCGCGAACCAGTCCATTGCCCCACGGTAGGTTTCCGCCGGTCAACCGACAACCCGGTGACAATCGCGTGACTTCGTGCTCTGTTCGCTGTCGGTGCTCGAGTCGTAAAATTGACCCGCGGAGGCCGGTCTGCGGGGAGGAGCAGAATGGCCGGCAGTCACGACGAATATGACA
>JAUZFY010000331.1 GCA_030840185.1 Microbacteriaceae bacterium
CTCAGCCGCCCCCTCGTTCGGTGCGGCGGCCCCAACAAACTCCTCGTCCACGTCAACCACCACCACCGCCCAGTTCACGGTCGTCGGCACGGGGGCCTGGCAGGTCACCGTTCCCGTGGGAGCAACCGACCTCAAGAACATCGCCGTGAACCAGCAGGTGGAACTCTCCAGCACCGAGAACGCATCGTTCTTCGGAACGGTGTCGTCGATCGGCCTTCTGCCAACGACCACGACCGGTGCCGCAACCTTCCCGGTCGTTGTCGCGGTAACCGGTTCACCAACCAACCTTTACGACGGCGTTACAGTCACATCCAAAATCGTCTACGAGCGTCGTATGAACGTATTGACGGTGCCAACCGCGGCCGTGACGACCGCGAACGGCAAGTCGACCGTGGACAAGATAGTCAACGGTAAGTCGGTCACGACGACGGTCACCGTCGGCGAGACGGTCAATGGCCTCACGGAAATAACCAAGGGCCTAAAGAACGGAGACCAAGTCTCCGAGGTGACATTCAACGGCACCGGAAACAACGGTGGTGCGGGCCGATTCCCCGGCGGCGGGGCAGGTTTCCCCGGCGGCGGAGGCGGTGCTGGTGGAGGAGCAGGATTCCCCGGCGGCGGCGGTGCCGGCGGCGGCTTCCCGGGCGGCGCGCGCCCAGGCGGAACAACAGGCGGTTAGGAACATGGTTAACAACACAATCGAAATCTCCGGCGAACCCCGCCGGGCACGCTCAGGCCGAGGTCCGGAACCGCGCCACGCCATCGAGTTGATCGGGGCAGGCAAGACGTACCGGTCCGGCAGCATCGAGTTCGAGGCGCTGAAAGGCATCGACCTCACCATAGACGTGGGCGAATACGTCGCCGTGATGGGGCCGTCCGGATCGGGAAAGTCGACGATCATGAACATCCTCGGGTGCCTCGACACTCTCACCAAAGGCGAATACCACCTGGGTGGCGACGACGTCGACGACCTCGACGAAATAGAACTCGCCGCCATCCGCAACGAGCAGATCGGATTCGTCTTTCAGGGATTCAACCTGATGCCAGCACTCTCCGCGTGGCGGAACGTGGAAGTCGGGATGATGTATGCCCGGGTACCGAAGGAAGAGCGCAAGGTGCGCGCACAACGCGCACTGGAGCGAGTGGGTCTCGGTAATCGCCTAGAGAACCGTCCCGGAGAACTCTCCGGCGGCCAACAGCAGCGGGTAGCCGTCGCCAGAGCTCTCGTGGGCGAACCGACCATAATCCTCGCGGACGAGCCAACCGGAAACCTCGATTCTGTGTCGACCGCGGACGTCCTGAGTCTGTTTGACGAGCTACATGAGGCCGGCCGCACCATCGTGCTCATCACCCACGAACTCGAGGTGGCTCAACGAGCCCGCCGAATCGTCTGGGTGCGCGACGGCGAAATTCTTAGAGATGAGGTGAATGCAGCATGAATTGGCCAGAAACTTTCGGCATCAGCTGGTCGGCAATTCGTTCCCACGGATTGAGGTCCGTGCTTACAGTGCTCGGCATCCTCATCGGTATCGCGGCGGTCATCCTCACCGTCGGTCTGGGCCTCGGAACGCAAAAGGATGTCAGCGCCCAGATCAGTTCCCTGGGAAGCAACCTGCTCATCGTCTCGCCCGGCAGTGCAACCTCTACGACAGGCATTCGAGGGGGTTTCGGCACCAGTTCGACACTGACCCTCGCTGACGCCGAGGCGCTCGCCACTTCCGTGAGTACGCCCGACATCAAGGGCGTCGCCGCCGAGAAGACTTCGCAACTCGCGTTGACTGCCGGTACTGCCAACTGGACGACATCGGTCACGGGCGTGACGCCATCCTGGTTGTCGGTGCGGGCGCGAACACTGTCCTCGGGAGCCTTCATCACGAACGCCGAGAACACGAATTCGTCCGCAGTGGTGGTGCTGGGATCGCAGACCGCGACCGAGCTATTCGGCTCGCAAAATGTCGTCGGCCAGACGGTCACGATAAACAGCAAGACGTTCACGGTTATCGGAGTGCTTGCCTCGGTTGGCTCCACCACAACGAGCAACCTCGACGATGTCGCGATCGTTCCTATGTCCACCGAGGCCAACGAACTCGTCGGTGGTACCTCGAGCGCGACCGTGTCGACCGTGTATATCGAGGCAAAGTCCGCGGCTCAGCTCTCGGCCGCCTATCAAGAAGCAGACACGATGCTTCTCAATCTTCACGGCATCACCTCGGCTGCCAGTGCAGATTTCACCATCAGTAGCCAGGACGCGCTCGTCAGCACGGCGACGTCCGTCTATAGAACCTTGACCGTTCTCCTCACCGGCATCGCCGGACTGTCGCTGTTGGTGGGCGGGATCGGGGTCATGAATATCATGCTCGTTTCCGTTACGGAGAGAACGAAGGAGATCGGTCTTCGAAAGGCACTGGGCGCTCCACCGTGGGCGATCCGGCGCCAGTTCCTTGTTGAGGCTGCAATTCTCGGACTGTCGGGCGGGTTGCTTGGCGCGGTGCTTGGCGTCGCTGCCGCCCTGGTGCTGCCGGGGGTGATCGGGAGCTCGGTGGTGGTCTCGCCGGGGGCGGTCTTTCTCTCGATCGGAGTGGCGATCGCGATCGGCGTGACCTTCGGTGTCTACCCGGCAACTCGCGCCGCCGCGCTCGCCCCCATCGATGCACTCCGAACGGAATGAGTCGCGCATTTCGACAACAACTACCGCTTTCGCGGAACCATCACAAGCCACATCAATTACGGAGATAACCATGCAAAAACCCACACAATTCGGAACCAAGCGAGCTGGCGGAATCATCGTTGTATTGGCTGCCGGCGCGCTCCTGCTCAGCGGCTGTGCCGCATCAGCGAGCACGCCGGCCGCGGCATCCAGCACCTCCGGCCCGGCGGCTCCGGCTAGCCAGCCCGCGGCTGCCAGTGGCATAACCGGTCAGATCGCAGCGGTGGCGGACGGTACCCTCCAGGTGCAGGGCGCAACCACTCAGACGGCCGTGACCTACACGAGCTCGACGACCATCACCCAGGCAGTCAGCGCGAGCGCGACAGACGTCACGACCGGGTCCTGCGTCAGGGGAATGAGCACGGGCTCAGCGGCCGCCACTACCGTGGCAATCACCCCGGCCGTCAACGGAAAGTGTGCAACCTTCCAGGGCGGAGGCGGCGCCGGCGGCGCTCGCCCCTCGGGAGCGCCAGGCGGGGCAGGCGGAGCGCGCCCATCCGGAGCGCCGGGCGGCGGCGCAGGTGGCGCTGGCTTCACCCCTCCCGTGTCGGGCATGGTGACAGCGGTCTCTGGATCGACGATCACCGTTTCGACGACTTCGCCAAGCGGTAGCGCGTCGACAGCGAAGATCACCGTCGACGGCTCCACCACCTTCACCATCGCCAAGCCGGCTACGACCGCCGCCCTTGTCGTGAACCAGTGCGTTGCAGCGGCGGGAAAGTCGGACAGCTCGGGCAACTTCGCTGCAACCACTCTCGCGGTAACCACTCCGGGAGCTAACGGCTGTGTGCAGCGCGGCCGTCCCGGAGGCGCAGGAAATTGAGTGAGGCAGACCCCATGTCCGGTACCAAAAAAGAGGTGGCGCTCACGTCCAAACTGCGCGCCAAGCAGCGCCGCCGTCGGCGCAACGTGATCATCGGCGCCGCGGTGGCCGTGGCGTTGTGCGCTGGGGGTGGTGGGGTGGCCTTTGCGGCCACCCGCCCCACCCCGGTGGACTATCGCACAGCCACCGCGAAGACAGGCGACGTGACCGAAACGGTCAACCTGACCGGGACGATCGCTTCAGTCAACAAGCGGAACGTCGCCTTTCAGACGGCCGGCACCGTCGGTTCCGTTCAGGTTGCTCTCGGTCAGAAGGTGACCGCGGGCCAAGTCCTTGCGGCCATGGATCCGGCTAGCCTGACCGCCGCCGTGACCGATGCTCAGCAGACCGTTACGAAGGCAAATCAAACGCTTGCGGACGATCTCGCGTCGCAAACGGCCGTGGCGACACCGACCACATCCGCCGCTCCATCGAGTTCCACTGCCACATCCTCGGCTTCGTCGAGTTCGAGCAAATCGACGTCGTCGAGTTCCGCTTCCAGTTCCGCGGAAACGGCTGCGGTCCAGGCGGCGGCTAAGGCAGTAACCGCT
>JAUZFY010000338.1 GCA_030840185.1 Microbacteriaceae bacterium
GTGCCGAGGTCCGGATGGATCGCGTCGTGGCCGCCTTCCTTCGAACCGATGGCCCACGGCGAGCCGGGGTCACTCGGCCCGGGATTAAGCGAGTTGTTCGGACCCTTGCGGAAGCTCACACCGATCGGATGAATCGGCGGAAGGTAGATGACGTCAAAGCCCATGCGGGCGACATTGGGCAGTCGGCGCGAAGCGGTGCGGAAATTGCCGCTCGTCCACGATCCGTCCCTGTTCTTCTTCGCGCCTTCGGACCGGGGGAAGAACTCGTACCAGTTGCCGAAGCCCGCCCGGGTCCGCTCGACCCGAATCTCCAGCGGCAGGCTGAGGGTGTTGAGGCTAGACAGAGGGTTTTTCGCGATCTCTTCGGTCACCCGCTGGTCGAGAGCGACATCGAACCGAGTCGCGGGCGCGAGGCTCTTCGTGCCGATGATTTTCGCCGCGTCCTTGAGCACCTTGCTCGTCGGGTCCGCCTTCGAAGCACGGTTCAGGAGTTGACCACCGATGAGCAGCATAAGCTTCACGTCCACGCCTGCCGGAATCTTCAGCTCGGCGTTGTGCAGCCAGGTCGCCCAGTCGTCTACCCAGGCCTGAACGCTGTAGACCCACGTTCCCTGCACGTCGAGCAGCACGTCGGCCTGCCAGCGATCCAGTCCGGGGGCGACCTCCTGCATCCGGTGTTTTGACTGCACGCCCTCGGGAGTAGTGAGCAGCAAGTCGACGCCGAGCACGTCGTGGCCCTCCTTGAAGACGGTCGCTTGGAACGGCTCTACCTCTCCGACGTACGCTTTAGCCGGCCACTGATTCTCGGGTTGCTGAGGGGCGAGGTCCCGGATCGGAATTCGGCCAATCTTCGGTTCGTATGCCAAGGTCACTATTCGACCGTAGCGGCTTACGTGCCGAAACTCCTCCCCTTGACGATAGCGTCGCCCCTTGAAACGGCGCCGATTGCGGTGTATCGGGCGTACTACTTCGAACCGTCGCCCGTTTAGGGTGTAACGGTGAAGGCCATTAGACGATTTACTGTCCGTACCGTTCTGCCCGAGGTCTTGGCTCCGCTCGAGGAGCTTGCCACGAACCTTCGATGGTCGTGGCACCAGCCGACGCGCAAGCTCTTCGAGGACATCTCTCCCGACCTGTGGGAGTCGAGCGGGCGGGATCCGATTGGGCTGCTCGGCGAAATTGAGCCGGAGCGACTGCAGGAGCTTGCCGTCGATCGCGAATTTGTCGCTCGCGCTCACGCACTGCACGAGGACCTCCGCGACTACCTGACCGAGCCGCGGTGGTATCAGAAGAACTGTTCGAGCGACGCTCCACGCGCGATCGGATATTTCTCGCCGGAGTTCGGAATCGCTGCGGCCCTTCCGCAGTACTCAGGCGGGCTCGGGATTCTCGCTGGCGACCATTTGAAGAGCGCGTCGGATCTCGGGGTGCCAATCATCGGGGTCGGTCTCTTCTACCGTTCCGGGTATTTCGCACAGTCCATCTCCCCGGATGGCTGGCAGGAGGAGTCATACCCGGTGCTCGACCCGGACGGCCTCCCTCTCTCAGTGCTCCGCCATCCAGACGGGCAGGCAGCACACGTGTCCCTCGAACTGCCCGATGGGCGGTCGCTCCAGGCCCGAATCTGGCAGGTTGCTGTCGGGCGGATTCGACTTCTGCTGCTCGACACCGACATCCCAGAAAATGACGACTCCCTTCGTTCCGTCACCGACCGCCTGTACGGCGGAGGCGGCGAACACCGACTTCTGCAGGAACTCCTCCTGGGAATCGGGGGAGTGCGGGCGATCAAGCTCCTGGTCGAACTCACCGACGCCGAGACGCCAGAGGTCTTCCACACCAACGAGGGCCACGCCGGCTTCCTCGGGCTCGAGCGAATCAGCGACCTCATCGGCGAAGGGCTGTCGTTCACGGAGGCGCTCCAGGTGATCCGTGCGGGAACCGTATTCACCACCCACACCCCGGTGCCCGCGGGAATCGACAGGTTCGACGCGTCGCTGGTGCGGCAGTATTTCTCCACTGACCTGCTTCCGTGCGTCCAGGCCGAGGATGTGCTCGCGCTCGGTGCGGAGGACTACGAGGGCGGTACACCCGACACGTTCAACATGGCGGTCATGGGCCTACGGCTCGGGCAGCGATCGAATGGAGTGTCGAGACTGCACGGCGACGTGAGCCGCCACATGTTCGGCGCCCTCTGGCCGGGCTTCGACGCCGATGACGTGCCGATCGAATCGGTGACCAACGGGGTGCATGCGCCGACGTGGGTCGACGAGTCTCTCATTGAGCTTGCAAGCACCAAGCTCGGCACCACGAACTCATCGGCGGCGGACTGGGCGTCGCCCGCCGTGAGCAATGCGGATCTCTGGAACGTGCGGAACGGCATGCGCAAGCAACTGGTTGTGGACGCCCGCGCCCGGGTATCCGAGGCATGGAGCAAGCAGAACCCGGGAATTGGACACCCGGCCTGGTTCTCGCAATTGCTCGATCCTGACGTTCTCACTATCGGCTTCGCGCGTCGCGTGCCGACATACAAGCGGCTGACGCTCATGCTGCATGATCAGGAACGGCTCCGATCCATTTTGCTCTCGGAGGACCACCCGGTGCAGATCGTCGTCGCCGGAAAATCGCACCCCGCGGATGAGGAGGGCAAGCGACTCATCCAGAAGCTCGTCGAGTTCTCCCAGGAGCCGGACGTGCGCAAGCGAATCGTGTTCCTGCCGAATTACGACATCGCGATGGCGCAACTCCTGTTCCCCGGCACGGACGTATGGCTGAACAATCCGCTTCGTCCGCTCGAAGCGTGCGGCACGTCGGGCATGAAGGCCGCGCTGAACGGCTCGCTCAACCTCTCGATTCTCGATGGCTGGTGGGCGGAGTTCTACGACCAGGAGAACGGCTGGGCCATTCCAAGCGCCGACTCGGCCGGCGACTCCGCCGAACGGGACAAGCTCGAGGCCGACTCGATGTACGACCTCATTGAGCACCAGATCGCTCCGCGTTTCTACGATCGCGGACCTGACGGGGTTCCGACTCGCTGGGTCGAATCGATCCGGCACACCCTGTCGACAATGTCCTACGATCTCTCCGCCGACCGGATGGTGCGCGAGTACGTCGAACGGCTGTACGTTCCGGCCGCGGCGGCCGAACGGGTCATCTCGGCGGACGACTACGCTCCGGCTCGCGCCCTCGCGGCGTGGAAGGCCAAGGTGATCGCCGCGTGGCCGCTGGTAGCGGTCACCCACGTCGAGTCGGGCGGCGTTGACGCCGTTCCTCAGGTGGGCGACGAACTG
>JAUZFY010000013.1 GCA_030840185.1 Microbacteriaceae bacterium
CAGATGAGGTCTTCGGAGGCGAGAGGAAGATGACCGATCTCGCCGGCCACCCCGTGGGAACCGGCCACGACATCGCCGTTGAGGTAGATCCCGCTGCCGATCCCGGCACCGATCGTCGCTATCGCGAAGGAGTCAACGTCGACCCCGACCCCGAACCACTGCTCCGCGATGGTCAGCGCTCGCACATCGTTGTCAATGAGGATCGGCAGATCGATGCGGTCCTCGAGGAGCGACCGAAGGCGGATGCCTTCCCAGCCCAGGAGCGGAGAATCACGCACGACTCCGTTCGCCGAGTCGACGTCGCCCGACACGGACACTCCGATTCCCGCGACTCTGTCCGCCTGGGCGCCAAGAGCGACCTGCAACTCGACGGTCAACGCGGCCACGGCCTCGACGACCGCGGCGACTGAATTGTCGACGACCGCACGATGTGCCGTGTGCAGTACGTCGGCCGTCATGGTGGTGGCGACCCCGATGACCTCGCCGGGGTTCACCTTGACGCCAATCACCAGAAGCGACATCGGAACCACGCTGAGCGGGTACACCGGGCGCCCCGGAGCAAGGCCGGGCTGGGCCGCGATGTCCTCGTGAACGAATCCGGCCCGGATGAGGGGGGCGACCGCTTTGGTGACCGCCGCTTGCGACAGGCCAACCGCGCGCCCGATACTGATTCGCCCGATCGGACCGTGGGTGAGGATTCGCGTGAAGACGTCCACACTCGCCCGCGTCCTTAGGGCGAAGGAGCGCGATGCCGTTGGTTCGGTTTCCACTGTCGGCTCAGTCATGTCGGTGCTCCACGGTTGCCGCGGGGGTGGGACAAGTCTAAGAGGACGGCGCCGGAGGTGCTCTACCGCCGTACCCTTGTCGCATGAGAATCGTCATCGCCGGGGGCCACGGCAAGATCGCCATGCTGCTTTCCCGGCTCCTCGCCGAGGCGGGGCACGAGCCGATCGGGCTCATCCGCAATCCGGAGCACACGGACGACCTATTGGCCGTCGGGGCGACGCCCGTGGTGCTCGACCTCGAGCAAAGCGACGTCGGGGAGGTCGCCGACGTGCTCGGCGATGTCGACGCCGTGGTCTTTGCCGCCGGTGCCGGGCCGGGCAGCAGCGCCGAACGCAAGCTCACCGTTGATCGCGACGGAGCGATCCTCCTCGCCGATGCGGCCGGCGAGGCCGGAGTGCGACGGCTGATCGTAATCTCCGCGACGGGGGCGGATGACTTCCACGCGGAGTCCGACGACGTGTTTCAGGTCTACCTTCGGGCGAAAAGCGAAGCGGATGCGATGGTGCGTGGCCGGGACCTCGACTGGACGATCGTGCGCCCCGGGGCCCTCACCAACGACGCCGCGACCGGTCTGGTCAACATCGGGGAGACGGTCGACAGTGGCCGCATCCCGCGCGCCGATGTCGCCGCCCTCGTCGCTCGGCTGATCGTGGAGAACGGCGCCATCCATCGGCAGTTCGAGGTGGTCTCGGGTGACACGCCGATCGCGGAGGCCGTGCTTTCGCTCTGAGCCAGGGCGTTAGCCGACGAGGGCGAGGGTTTGGCGCGCGATCTCGAGCTCCTCGTTGGTCGGAATCACCAGCACGGCGACCGGCGACCCATCCGGAGAAATGTACCGAGCGTTCTTCGACTGCAGTTCGTTGCGATCGCGGTCGACCGAGATGCCCAGAAACTCGAGCCCCGCGAGGGTCCGTCGTCGAAGCAGCGAGTTGTTCTCGCCCACCCCGGCTGTGAAGACGAGGGCGTCGAGACCGCCGAGGTGCGCCAGGTAGGCGCCGATGTACCGTCGCACACGGTGCCGGTAGACGGCGAGTGCCGCCTCTGCCACGTCGTCTCCGCCGGAGGCAGCCTCCTGCACGTTTCGCATGTCACCGTTGCCGGTGAGACCCAGCAGGCCGCTCTGTCGGTTGAGTAGTGTGTCGAGCTCGTCGAAGCTCAATCCGGCCGTCCGGTGAAGGTGGATGAGCACTGCGGCGTCGATGTCGCCGGAGCGGGTTCCCATCACGAGCCCCTCGAGCGGCGTCATCCCCATGCTTGTCTCGACCGACACTCCCCCGTCGATCGCGGCGACGGATGCCCCGTTGCCGAGATGGAGCACTATCGTCTTCAACTCTCCGAGCGGCCGGTTCAAGAACTGTGCCGCTTGCTCGGAGACATACTTGTGGGACGTGCCGTGGAATCCGTATCGGCGCACGTTGTGCCGCTTGGCGAGTTCCGCGTCGATCGCATAGGTGTACGCCGCGGCAGGCAGGGTCTGGTGGAAGGCCGTGTCGAAGACGGCGACCTGCGGCACACCAGGCAGCGCCGACTGTGCCGCCCGAATGCCGAGCAGGTTGGCCGGGTTGTGCAGCGGAGCGAGTGCCGAGAGGTCATCGATCTGCTTCTCAACCTCCGGCGTAATCAGGGCCGCCCGGTCGAACAGCGAGCCACCGTGCACCACCCGATGACCGACGGCGGCGATGTTGTGCGTCGAGCCGAGTTTGTCGAGGACCTTCCGCATTCCCGTCGCGTGATCCGGCACGTCGGAGCCGGCCTCGCCGATCCGCTCGACGATCCCGTCGAGTGTGACGCGCTCCGACTCGACGTCGAGCAGCTGGTATTTGATGGATGACGAGCCCGAGTTGACGACGAAGATCTCGGTCATGAGGCGTTCGCACGCGTCGAGGCGAGATCGATGGTGTGAGCCTGAATGGCCGTGATCGCCACGGTGTTGACGATGTCTTGCACGAGGGCCCCTCTCGATAGGTCGTTGATCGGTTTACGCAACCCCTGCAACACGGGACCGATCGCGACCGCTCCGGCGCTGCGCTGCACCGCCTTGTAGGTGTTATTCCCGGTGTTGAGGTCGGGAAAGATGAACACGGTCGCCCGGCCGGCGACCTCGGACCCGGGCATCTTCGAGCGGCCGACCGCGGCGTCGACCGCGGCGTCGTACTGGATGGGGCCCTCCACGAGCAGGTCCGGACGGCGGGAGCGCACGGTGTCGGTCGCGTCCCGCACCTTGTCCACATCCACTCCGGCACCGGACTCACCGGTCGAATACGACAGCATCGCCACTCTGGGTTCGATCTCAAACTGCTGCGCCGTTGTGGCGGAGGAGATCGCGATGTCGGCGAGCTGTTCCGCGTTCGGGTCGGGGTTGATCGCGCAGTCTCCGTAGACCAGCACTCGGTCTTCGAGGCACATAAGAAAGACGCTCGACACGACGGAGACCCCCGGGTTGGTCCTGATGATCTCGAATGCCGGTCGAATCGTGTGCGCCGTCGTGTGCATTGCTCCCGAGACCATGCCGTCGCAGAGCCCGAGGTGCACCATCATGGTGCCGAAGTACGAGACATCCGACACAATCTCCCGCGCATCCTCGAGTCGCACCCCCTTATGGGCGCGCAGCTTGGCGTACTCCACCGCGAAGCGTTCCCTCAGCTCCGGGTCGCGTGGGCTGACCACCGCGGCGTTCGCAATATCGAGACCGAGGTCGATAGCACGAGCGCGGATTTCGCTCTCGTCGCCCAAAATTGTGAGGCGGGCGACACCGCGACGCAGCAGCGTGCTCGCCGCGCGGAGGATGCGATCGTCGTTCCCCTCGGGCAACACGATGTGTTGTTGCGCCGAGCGCGCCCGGTCGAGAAGGTCGTACTCGAACATGAGCGGGGTCACGACGTCGGAGCGGCTCACATCGAGCAGCCGAAGCAAAACCTCGGCGTCGACGTGCTGCTCGAACAGGGCGAGGGCCGTGTCGTACTTGCGCTGAGAGTCGGCGGCGAGGCGCCCGCGGGTCTGTGTGATGCGCAGCGCGGTGTCGTAGGTGCCAAGCGAGGTCCGGATGATCGGGAGGGTGGCGTCGAGCCCGTCGATAAGCAGCGCAACCTGGGGAGGCAGCTCGAATCCGCCGTTGAGGATGATCGCGGAGACGGAGGGGAAGGTCTCGGCCGCGTCGGCCATGAGCACGGCCAGTAGAACGTCGGAACGGTCGCCCGGAACGACCACGACACCTCCCTCGATGAGTCGGGTGAGCACGTTTTCCATTGACATCGCTGCGACCACCACGCCGAGGGCCTCGCGGTCGAGGAGGGCGGGATCGCCGCTGAGGAAGGTGCCGTCGACGGCCTCCATGAGGGAACGAATGCTCGGAGCGATGAGGAAACGGTCCTCCGGAATCGCCCACACCCGAGTGGCTCCCGCCTCTGCGGCGACAGCCGCGATGGTCTCGTCGAGCCGCTCAGGGTTGGCACGATTGACGACAACCCCCAGCACGCCGGCGTGCGCACTGTCCAGCTCCTGCCGCGCAAGACCGAGAATCTGGCCGAGATCCTCGGGCGAGCGACTTCCGCGCCCGTCCGACTGTTGCCCGCCGAGAACGAGAAGCACCGGGGCGCCGAGATTGGCGGCGATGGTCGCGTTGAATCCGAGTTCGGTCGGGCTGCCGACATCCGTGTAGTCCGAACCGAGAATGACGACCGCGTCGCACTGCCGCTCGACGGCCTTGAAGCGCGACACGATCTCGCTGAGCGCCGCCTCCGGGTTGGCGTGCACGTCGTCATAGCCGACGCCGACGCACTGTTCGTAGTCGAGCTCGACGCCGTCGTGGGCGAGCAGCATCTCGAGCACGTAGTCGCGCTCGTCGCTCGATCGGGCGACCGGACGGAACACCCCGACCCGCTCGGTCTCGTGGCTCAGCGTGTCAAGCACCCCGAGCGCGATCGTCGATTTTCCGGCGTGCCCTTCGACCGAGGTGATGTAGATGCTTTTAGCCACATCGCCAGCCTAGGCCGCCGGTCTTGATCGGCTATGTAAAGACCCCTCGCGCACCCGCCAGAGCCCGGTTACCCTTGCTACGTTTCCGTCCTGGGGGAGTTGGCCTGGATGGCGCCACGCGAGGAGCCGAAATGAGTTTACCGCGCGCGCTGCCGTTCCCAAATTCCGGCGATGACCACCCGGCCCGCTCCATCCCGTAAGATGCTTCATGGCCGTCGCCACGAATCGGCGTCGGTCCGCCAGGAGAATTCGCCTAGTGGCCTATGGCGCACGCTTGGAAAGCGTGTTGGGTGAAAGCCCTCGGGGGTTCGAATCCCCCATTCTCCGCGCAGTAACAGTCATGCCGGCTGAAAAGTCAGGCAGCAGGATGGCGCCATTGGGGGCGTGCCATCAGACTGTGACGCCATCGCGTCCGGTGTACGGCGCTCGGGGAGATCGCATGCCAACAATGGTTGGGGCACAGTCCGCGGAAGTGCGGGTCAGACCGCGCCGCGCTGTCTTGTTCAGTGGATTGATCGTCGCTCTCGTCGTGCCCCTTCCGATCCTCGGAACACTTATCGGCCTCGGCATCTCGGACGGATCGTGGCCGGCGGCCGCTTACGGC
>JAUZFY010000022.1 GCA_030840185.1 Microbacteriaceae bacterium
ACCATGATCTTCGGACCAAATCGTGGAACGAAGATGTTCGTCGACAGCTGCGCGGCGAGGATCAGCATCGCGATCATCGGCAGGAACGACAACCCTGTCTGGATCGGCGTATAACCGAGCGAGATCTGCAGGAAATAGGTGACGAACAGGAAGATCCCGAACATCCCCGCGCCGGCGATGAGGACCGAGCTGTACGCCGCGCCACGGTTGCGATCGAGCACGATCGACAGTGGCAGGAGCGGATGCGCCGCCCGACGCTGCCAGAGTACGAAGGCGATGAACAGTACCCCGGCGCTCGCAAGCATGCCCCAGGTCCAGCCAGAGCCCCATCCGTCGGTCTCGGCGTTGGAGAATCCGTAGACCAGAGCGAACAGCGCCCCAGAGACGAGCAGCGTTCCCGGGATGTCGAGCTTCGGGCGCGGCCCGGTGCGCTTGACCTGGTCGACGAAGATCGTCGCACCAATGACCGCGATGATCGCGATGAACACATTGATGTAGAGGTTCCAACGCCAGTCGAAGTCCTGGGTCAGGTATCCGCCGAGCAGGAGGCCGACCGCGCCACCAGCGCCGGCGATCGCCCCGAAGACCCCGAACGCGCGGGCGCGCTCCTTGGGAACGGTGAAGGTCGTCGTCAGCACCGCGAGCGCGGTCGGTGCGAGAAGCGCACCGAATGCGCCCTGCAGGGCACGGGCTCCGACGAGCATGCCGAATGTTCCTGCTGCCCCGCCGAGGGCGGAGGCGCCAGCGAACCCGATCAGGCCGATGATAAACGTCCGCTTGCGTCCGATCAGGTCGGAGAGGCGGCCCCCGAGCAGCAGGAGGCTGCCGAATGCGAGCGAGTACGCGGTGATGATCCATTGGCGTTGACCGTCGCTGAAGCCCAGATCCGTCTGGGCCGACGGCAACGCGATGTTCACCACCGTCGAGTCGAGCACGACCATGAGTTGGGCGAGGGCGACGATCGTGAGCGTCCACCAGCGGCGGGATGGCGCGGCGGGTGGCTTCTGAGCCGCGAGAGAGATGGGGGAAGTCTGGGACATAACTGCCACCATATACGATACTCTTTAGTTTCGGATCTTAACAGTTCTGAATTACACCGTAGTAACCTGAACTGCCTGACAGAAACGGAGATAGTCGCAATGACGCAGCTAGACATCCCTGGCACAACGGAGCATTCTCCGCGACTGGGACGCAAGCGAGACCACACTCGTGACCCCGAGATTCTGGCTGCCGCACTCGAGGTGCTGGCGGAGACCGGGTACGACGGCATGACCATCGACATGGTCGCGGCTCGCGCCAAGGCGGGAAAGGCCACTCTCTACCGTCGCTGGCCCTCGAAGGGCGAACTCATCATCGACGCTGTCGCCTGCATGAAACAGAGCGGCAACGACTATTCGCGATTGCCGGACACCGGATCGTTGCGAGGCGATCTCGTCGCCATGATCAAACCGCTCTCGATCAAAGACAGCGAGAAGAAACTCCAGATATTGGCTGGGCTGATGTCGATGCTGTCGCATGACCCGGGGCTCGCCGATGCCGCCAATGCGGCGTTGCTCGAGCCGAAGGTCGCGGCCAATCGCGTGCTCATGCAGAGGGCGATCGAGCGCGGAGAGATCTCGGCGGGCTGCGACATCGACCTCCTGTCGCTGATCACTCCTTCGATGGTTGCCTATCGGGTGCTGATCCTCAGGAAACCGGTTGATTCGGCGTTCTTGCTCTCGCTCATAGACGGAGTGCTGATGCCGGCGGTCGGGCTCGGACCCCCCACCAACGGCAAAACGGACTAGACGGACCCCGCATCGAAATTCGGTGACACCGGGCCGACGGGCTGCTCGGGCGCCAGCGCACCTCCGCTGACTCAAAACGCAGGAGATTCACCACTTCCCGTGGCCATCGAGCGGAAAACGGTGCCGCGGTGGTGATTCTCCTGCGTTTTCGGGCGGTCACCGCCATGTGCGGTCACCGCCGTCTGCGGTCACCGCGGTCTTCGGTGGGCGGCGGAGCTCGCCTCCCCGCGCGAAGAAAAGGAGCTCGCCTGTCCGCGCGAAGAAAAAGAACCTCCCGGTCAGTGAGACTTTCGACATCCTCACTAAGCCGGGAGGTTGTCCCTTCTTCTTACAAGCCCCTCAGAAGACCCAAACTACGACCAGCTACTCCGTGGCGTACGCCGGAGCGACGGCGTTGTGCGCGTCGCCGAGGCGGTGAACCCGCATGTCGTTGGTTCCACCGGAGATCCCGGGAGGGGATCCGGCGATGACGACGACCTTCTCACCGGCTGCTCCGCGCGACTGGCCGAGCAGAACGTCGTCGACCTGACCGAAGAGATCGTCGGTGTGCGTCTTTCGGTCGACGAGGTACGTCTCCGTGCCCCACACCCACGCGAGGCGGTTGCGGATGCCCTCCTCCGGCGTGAAGGCGATGATGGGGATGCGGTGGCGCAGTCGAGACATCCGGCGAACCGAATCTCCGGACTCGGTGAACACGCACAAATACTTTGCCGAGACGAATTCGGCGACCTCCGCGGCGGCGAGGGTGATCGCGCCGCCCTGGGTGCGCGGCTTCGTGCCGAGTTCGGCGATGCGCTCCAGCCCGTGCTCCTCCGTGGACATGACGATGCGCGCCATGGTCTGAACGGTGATTACCGGGTACTCCCCCACGCTGGTCTCTCCGCTGAGCATGACGGCGTCCGCACCATCCAACACGGCGTTGGCGACGTCGGAGGTCTCGGCGCGGGTCGGGATCGGGCTCGAGATCATCGATTCGAGCATCTGCGTCGCGACGATGACGGGCTTCGCCATGCGGCGGGACAGCTCGATGGCGTGCTTCTGCACGATCGGCACGGCCTCAAGCGGAAGCTCGACGCCGAGGTCACCGCGCGCGACCATGATGCCGTCGAACGCATCGATGATGGACTCGAGATTATCGACGGCCTGCGGCTTCTCGATCTTGGCGATTACCGGGAGCTTGACGCCCTCTTCGGCCATGATCTCGTGAACCCGGATGATGTCTTCGGCGCTGCGGACGAACGACAACGCGATGAGGTCGGCGCCGAGCCTGAGCCCCCAGCGCAGGTCGGCCTCGTCCTTGTCGGAGAGCGCCGGCACGTTGACCGCGACACCCGGGAGGTTGATGCCCTTGTTGTTGGAGACCGCGCCGCCGACGACGACCTCGGTCGTGACGACCGTTCCGTCGGTGGACAGCACCCTGAGCTTGACCTTGCCATCGTCGATGAGCAGCGAGTCGCCGCGCTTGACGTCGTTCGGCAGGCCCTTGAACGTCGTCCCCGAGATCTCCCGGTTGCCGATGATCTCCTCGGTCGTGATCTTGAAGATGTCGCCGACCGCGAGGTCGTACGGGCCGCCCTCGAACTTGCCGAGGCGGATCTTGGGCCCCTGAAGGTCGACGAGCACGGCAACCGCCCGGCCGGAGTCCTTGCTCGCCTGGCGAACATTCGCGTAGACCGCTTCGTGCACGTCGTAGCTGCCGTGACTGAGGTTCATTCTCGCCACATCCACCCCGGCGTCGATGATCGCCCGGATGTTTTCGTAGCTGGCCGTTGCCGGGCCGAGGGTAGCAACGATTTTTGCGCGTCTCATTTGTTTCTTTCTGTTGGTGGAAACATTCACGAGCAGCGGAACGAATCATTCGTCCCAAACTCTCGGGTGGATGTCAGATAGCGATTGCCCGATCGGTGGGTCGAACCGGAGCGGGAAGTTCGGTGTGCCCTTCAAGGTAGCGATCAACGGCCGCGGCTGCGGCCCGACCCTCCGCGATGGCCCAGACGATCAGCGACTGGCCACGACCGGCGTCACCGGCGACGAAGACGCCCGGCTCGCTGGTCTGGTAATCGCCATCGCGTTCGACGTTACCGCGGTCGAGCGGAAGGCGCAGTTGGCTCTCGAGCTCGTCGCCCTCCGTGCCGGCGAAGCCGAGGGCAAGCAACACGAGGTCTGCCGGGATCTCGCGCTCGGTTCCGGCCTTCGGCACGCGACGGCCGTCGAGGTACTCGGTCTCGGCGACGCGGATGGCGCGAACCTCTCCGGTTTCGTTCGACAGGAACTCGACGGTCGACGCGAGGTAGACCCGCTCACCGCCCTCCTCGTGCGCGCTCGACACCTCGAACAGGGTCGGGGTCATCGGCCAGGGCTGGTGCTCCGGACGCTCGTGCGGCGGTTGCGTCCCGATCGCGAGGTTCGTGACCGACAGGGCGTGCTGGCGGTGCGCGGTCCCGATGCAGTCGGCTCCCGTGTCCCCGCCCCCGAGGACGACGACGTGCTTGCCCTCGGCCGTGATCTGGTCGACGACGGTGTCGCCGGCGCCGACCCGGTTCTGCTGCACGAGGTACTCCATGGCGAAGTGCACGCCGGACAGGTCGCGGCCGGGGATCGACAGGTCACGCGGCTTGAGCGCACCGGTGGCGACAACGACCGCGTCGTAACGGGTACGAAGCTCGTCCCACGGGATGTCGGTTCCGATGTTGACGCCGGCCCGGAATCGGGTTCCCTCGGCCTGCATTTGCTTGAGCCGCGTCTCGATGTGACGCTTCTCCATTTTGAAGTCCGGGATGCCGTAGCGAAGCAGCCCGCCGATGCGGTCGTCTCGCTCGAAGACCGCGACAGTGTGCCCGGCCCTGGTCAGCTGTTGCGCCGCGGCGAGTCCCGCCGGCCCTGATCCGACGACCGCGACCGTCTTGCCGGTGAGACGTTCCGGCGGATGCGGTTCGACCCAGTCGTTGGCGAACGCCTGGTCGATGATCGAAACCTCGACGTTCTTGATGGTCACGGCCGGCTGGTTGATACCGAGCACGCAGGATGCCTCGCACGGAGCCGGGCACAGCCGACCGGTGAACTCCGGAAAGTTGTTCGTGGCGTGCAGTCGTTCGATCGCCTGACGGCCCTCACCGCGCCACATCAGGTCGTTCCATTCCGGGATGAGGTTGCCGAGCGGGCAGCCCTGGTGGCAGAACGGAATACCGCAGTCCATGCAGCGCCCGGCCTGCTTGCGCACCGTCGCGACATCGCCCTGTTCGTAGACCTCTTTCCAGTCCATCAGCCGAAGGCTCACGGGCCGACGAGTAGGAAGCTCCCGCTCCCGAGTCTTCAGGAATCCCTTCGGGTCAGCCACCGGTCACCTCCATAATTCTTTCCCAAACAACATCGCCATCGGGGTCGAGACCCTCTTCAACTGCGGTCGCCCTAGTCGCGATCACCGCGGCGTAGTCGCGCGGCAACACCTTGACAAAGGCAGCCATCGTGGAGTCGAGATCGCCGAGCATCCGTTTCGCGACCGCCGAGTCCGTCTCGGCAACGTGACGCTCGAGCAGATCCGTGACTATCTCGCCGTCACCCGCTCCGAGCGGCAGAAGTTCGAGCTCGCCGCTGGCGAGCGACTCGCGGTTGACCCGCTCCGTTTTGAGCCCGTACACGTATGCCGTTCCCCCGGACATTCCGGCGCCGAGGTTTCGCCCCGTCCCGCCGAGGATCACGGCGAGTCCGCCGGTCATGTACTCGAGCGCGTGGTCGCCAACGCCCTCGACGACCGCTATCGCGCCCGAGTTGCGCACCAGGAAGCGTTCACCGACGATGCCGCGAATGAACAGGCTCCCCTGCGTCGCACCGTACCCGATAACGTTGCCGGCGATGACGTTGCGCTCGGCCGGGAAGACGCTGCCGCGGTCTGGACGGATGACGATCTGACCGCCACACAACCCCTTGCCGACATAGTCATTGCTGTCACCCTCGAGACGGAGGGTGATTCCGCTCGGCACGAACGCACCGAACGACTGGCCGGCCGTGCCGCGCAGGGCGATGTCGATCGTGCCGGTAGGCAGTCCGTTCTCACCGTGCCGCTTCGTCACCTCGTGACCGAGCATGGTGCCGACAGCGCGTTCCGTGTTGCGAATCGGGAGGCTGATCGAGACCGGCTCCCGGTTCTGCAGTGCGCCGGCACTCTGCCGGATGAGTTCGACGTCGAAGTGCTTCTCGAGCTCGTGATCCTGGCTGGTCACGTTGGACCGCGGTTCCTCCGGCGTGAAGACCGGACCGTCGAGGATCGGGGTGAGGTCGAGCCCGTCGGCCTTCCAGTGCTCGATCGCTCCGTTCACGTCGAGCATCTCGGCGTGACCTATGGCCTCCGCAATGGAGCGGAAGCCGAGCTCGGCGAGGTACTCACGCACCTCCTGGGCGAGGAACTCGAAGAAGTTGACGACGAACTCCGGCTTTCCGGTGAACCGCTTGCGCAGCTCCGGGTTCTGCGTGGCGACGCCGACCGGGCAGGTGTCGAGGTGGCAGACGCGCATGAGCACGCAACCGGAGACGACGAGTGGGGCCGTGGCGAAACCGTACTCCTCCGCCCCGAGCAGCGCGGCGACGATCACGTCCCGACCGGTCTTCATCTGACCGTCGACCTGAACCACCACGCGGCCGCGCATGCCGTTGAGCATGAGGGTCTGCTGGGTCTCGGCGAGGCCGAGCTCCCACGGCGTTCCGGCGTGCTTGAGCGAGTTGAGCGGGCTCGCGCCCGTGCCGCCATCGTGACCCGAGACGAGAACAACGTCGGCAAGCGCCTTCGTCACCCCGGCCGCTACCGCGCCGATACCGGACTGGCTCACGAGCTTCACGTGCACCCGCGCCTCCGGGTTGGCACGCTTGAGGTCGAAGATGAGCTGCTTGAGGTCCTCGATCGAGTAAATGTCGTGGTGCGGCGGCGGGCTGATCAGGCCGACGCCGGCGGTCGCGTTGCGGGTGCGGGCGATCCACGGGTAGACCTTCGCCGGTGGCAGCTGGCCGCCCTCGCCCGGCTTCGCGCCCTGGGCCATCTTGATCTGGATGTCGGTGGCGTGAGTGAGGTACATGCTCGTGACCCCGAAACGGCCGGAGGCGACCTGCTTGATCGCGCTGCGCCGTTCCGGATCGAGCAGGCGCGCGACATCCTCGCCACCCTCCCCGGTGTTGCTCTTCGCGCCGAGGCTGTTCATTGCGATGGCGAGTGTCTCGTGCGCCTCGCCGCTGATCGACCCGTAGCTCATCGCGCCGGTCGAGAAGCGTGTGACGATCGATGCGACGGACTCGACCTCGTCGATCGGAACGGGTGTCCGGACGCCGGAGCGCAGCTTGAACAGGCCACGAACGGTCATCAGGTTCTCGGCCTGCTCGTCGACGAGCCTGGTGTAGTCGCGGAAGATGTCGTAGCGGCGGGACCGGGTCGCATGCTGCAGCCGGAACACCGTGTCGGGGTTGAACAGGTGCGGCGGCCCGTCCCGGCGCCACTGGTATTCCCCGCCGATGGACAGGCGTTCGTGGGCTACGATCGCCCCGTCCTCCGGGTAGGCCGAGGAGTGACGAGCGGCGCTCTCCGCGGCGATGACGTCGATCCCGACGCCTCCGAGCAGGCTGGAGGTTCCGGTGAAGTACTGGTCGACGAAGGCCTGGTCGAGTCCGACGGCCTCGAAGGCCTGGGCGCCGGCGTAGGAGCCGACGACGGAGATTCCCATCTTCGACATGATCTTGAGCACGCCCTTGCCGAGCGCCTTGATGAGGTTCTTGACCGCCCGCTCCGAGTCGACGCTGGAGATCATCCCGCTGCGCACGAGCTCTTCGGCCGATTCCATGGCGAGGTACGGGTTGACCGCGGACGCCCCGTAGCCGATGAGGAGCGCGACGTGATGCACCTCCCGCACATCCCCCGCCTCGACGATGATCCCGACCTTCATGCGGTTCTGGGCGCGAATCAGGTGATGATGCACGGCGGCGAGCATGAGAAGCGACGGAACGGGAGCGAGGTCCTTGTTGGAGTCGCGGTCGGAGAGCACGATGAACAGCGCGCCGCCCTCGATGGCCCGATCCACCTCCTCACACATTGCGGCGATCCGCTGTTCCATGGCCTTCGGGCCCTCATCCACCCGGTACAGGCCGCGGATGGTGCGGGTCGCGTTGAAGTTCTTGCGCGACTTCGGGGCGATGTGCTGCATCTTCGCCAGTTCGTCGTTGTCGATCACCGGGAAGTCGAGGATCACTTGGCGCGCATGCTCCGCCGTCGCGTCGAGCAGATTGCGCTCCGGCCCGAGTCCGAGCTTGAGGGAGGTGACGACCTCCTCCCTGATGCTGTCGAGCGGCGGGTTCGTCACCTGGGCGAACTGTTGGGTGAAGTAGTCGAAGAGCAGGCGAGGCCGCTTGCTCAAGACCGCGATCGGCGTGTCGGAACCCATGGCGCCGAGCGGCTCAGCGCCGTTCTCCGCCATCGGCTTGAGAAGGATCCGCACCTCTTCCTCGGTGTACCCGAAGGTGCGTTGGCGCCTGGCGACCGAGGCCCGGGTGTGCACGATGTGTTCGCGATCGGGCAGGTCCTTGAGGTTGATCCGGCCGCTCTCGAGCCAGGTCCCCCACGGCTTCGACGCGGCAAGCTCGGTCTTGATCTCGTCGTCTTCGATGAGGCGGCCGGCCTCGGTGTCGACGAGGAACATCTTGCCCGGGCGCAACCGGCCCTTCCGCACGACGCGGCTCGGCTCGATGTTCAACACCCCGATCTCGCTTGCGAGCACGACGAGACCGTCGTCGGTGACGAGGTAGCGACCGGGACGCAGTCCGTTGCGGTCGAGGGTCGCGCCGACGAGGGATCCGTCGGTGAAGTCGAGCGCGGCCGGTCCGTCCCACGGCTCCATGAGCATCGAGTGGTATTCGTAGAAGTCCCGACGGGTCGGGTCGATGTCGATCTGGTTTTCGTAGGCCTCCGGGACCATCATCATCATGGCGTGCGGCAGGGAGCGACCACCGAGGTTCAGCAGTTCAACGACCTCGTCGAAGGATGCCGAGTCGCTCGCGCCCGGCGTGACGATCGGGAAGATCGGGGTGAGGTCGCCGAGGAGGTCGGACTCGAGCTGCGACTCGCGGGCGCGCATCCAGTTTCGGTTGCCCTGGACGGTGTTGATTTCGCCGTTGTGTGCGATCATCCGGAACGGCTGAGCGAGCGGCCAGGACGGGAAGGTGTTGGTCGAGTAGCGCGAGTGCACGAGCGCGAGCTTCGATGCGAATCGCTCGTCCGAGAGATCCGGGTAGAACGGCTCGAGCTGAAGGGTCGTGACCATTCCCTTGTACACCAGGGTGCGACTGGACAGCGAGGGGAAATACGCGTTCAGCTCACGCTCCGCCCGCTTGCGGAGGCGGAACGACTGCCGGTCGAGTTCGATGCCGGCCGGCAGTTGACCGGCGGCTGTCGTAAGCGAGCTGCGAAGAAAGAGCTGTTCGAAGAACGGCATCGACTCCCTCGCGAGCTGACCGAGCCCGTCGGGGCGAACCGGTACCTCTCGCCAGCCGAGCACGTCGAGGTGTTCCTCCGCCGCGAGGGCTTCGATACCGGCCTTGATATCGGACCGCTCGTCGATGTCTGCCGGCAGAAACGCCGTCCCGACGATGTATCGGCCGGCATCGGGCAGATCGAAGCCCACCACGGCGCGGAAGAAGGCATCCGGAATCTGTGTGACGATCCCCGCCCCGTCTCCGGTGCCGGCGTCGGAGCCGATGGCGCCGCGGTGCTCAAGGTTGCGCAGCGCGTTGAGCGCGGCATCGATGATGTCGTGCCCGGCGGTGCCGCGGAGCGTCGCGACCATTGCGAGACCGCACGCGTCTTTTTCGCGGCGCGGGTCATACATTCCAGCCGCGGCTGGCGTGGTGCTGAAGCGAGAGAAAGCTGGCGTGAGCGCCATTTTCGAACCGTCCTCACGAAGATACGTAGGGCATGTTGGGACTGCGACGGCCCGGAAAGGATGAAGGCTCGCGGGCTGGATCCGGCTCGCTACCGTTGGCGCCGTCTTTCGCGGCACCCTCTTCTATGACTTCGTGCCGACTCCGCTTGTGACGGGCTTCACGGCGCTGACCCGTGCGGAATCCGATGTGCTGTGGGGGCCGGCATCGTTGTCGTCCTCGTCGAACTCCGAGTAGGTCTCCACAGAGTCTACCGCAGGCTGCGGCGTCCACTCTCGACCGGGGAGGTACGGGCTCGGCTCGAGACCGGGGTGACGTCGTCGCTGCACGAAGAAGATGATGAGACCGACGAGGATGGCACCCCACGCCGCCCACACGTTGGTGCGAACGCCGAGGAAGATCTCGCTCGGGTCGATCCGCACCGATTCCAGGTAGCTGCGGCCCAGTCCGTACCAGATGAGGTACAGGGCGATGACCTTGCCCCACTGCAGCATGAATTTCTTTTCGAGGAAGAGGATCACGGCGATTCCGATGAGATTCCAGATGATCTCGTAGAGGAAGGTCGGCAGAAACAGTGTTCCGGCCGGCAGACCGACCGGGAAGGCCGGGTTGGTCTTCTCGATCTGCAGTCCCCACGGCAGGGTCGTCGGAACGCCGAACAGCTCGTGGTTGAACCAGTTGCCGAGGCGTCCGAAGGCCTGAGCGAGCAGGAGCGCGGGGGCGAGCGCGTCGGCGAAGCTCCAGAAGCGCACGCCGGCGATACGGCAGCCGATCAACGCGCCAACGGCGCCAAGCACGAGGCCACCGAAGATCGCGAGGCCGCCCTCCCAGATGTAGAGAGTCTTCAGCAGGTCCTTACCGGGGCCGAAGTAGTCGTCGGGGTGGGTGAGGACGTGAAAGATCCGGGCGCCGATGATGCCGAGCGGCACCACCCACAGTGCGATGTCGAGCACGACCCCCGGGTCGGCTCCGCGGCGCTTGAGCCTGTACGCGGTGAACACGGTAGCCGCGACGATTCCGACCAGGATGCAGATCGCGTAGGCGTGGATGTTGATGTTGTACGGGAACCAGGTCAGTCCGATGTCCCGAAACCACTGGCCGAGATTAAACACCTGCCAGGCGGGATCTGGACTGGGAATGCTCAGGGGAAGAACCAAGGGCCTGGTTGCCTTTCGTGGTGAAACGAGCGGAAGAACTAGCTAAGCGTACAGCCCGACGCCAGCACCTTCGCCGCCGCCGCGACCGCTGGTACCCCGCCGTCGGCGAGGGCCTTGACGAGGGACGAACCGACGATCGCGCCGTCCGCGTAGCCGAGCAC
>JAUZFY010000024.1 GCA_030840185.1 Microbacteriaceae bacterium
GCGGCCGAGGCCCATGGGAAGGGCATCGTCGTCGATCTGATCGGGGTGAAGGACAAGGTCGGTCGTGCTCGCGAGGTGCACGCCCTCGGCGCGACGTTCGTGGAGATGCACGCCGGTCTCGACGAGCAGGCCGAGGACGGATTCACCTTCGAGACCCTGCTGACCGACGGCGAGGCATCCTCGGTTCCCTTCTCCGTGGCCGGTGGCGTGAAACTGTCGACCATCGCGTCGGTGCAGAAGGCCGGGGCCGAGGTCGCAGTCGCCGGTGGTGCGATCTACGGCGCGGCTGACCCGGGCGCCGCGGCGGCCGAACTTCGGGCCGCGATCGTCTAACCCTCGGCGCCGAGTAGGGTGGCGCCATGACCCTCGCGCGCGCGGTAGATCCGAGCGGTGCCACATCGGAGGATCGCGCACTCTACAGGCGCGCGAGCGGCGAGCTCGCGAAGGGCGTCGCCGTCATCTCGGCGGTTCACGGCGGGCGGGATCACGCATCCACCATCATCGACTATCTGTCGGTCTCGTACGACCCGCCGACGATGGTGGCGAGCCTTTACGGGCTGTCCCGTATCGCCGAGGCGGTGGAGGAGGCGGGCGAATGGGCGCTCAGCGTGCTCGCCGCCGATCAGCGGTGGATTGCGGATCGACTCGGCTCGCAAGGGGCCCCGCTCATTGCGTTACTCGACCAGATTCCGCACCACCGTCGTGAGGAGGGCGCCCCGGCGCTCATCGACGGCGCACTGGCGCACTTCGAACTGCGTTCGATGGCGATGCACGCCGCCGCCACCCATGCCCTCGTCGTCGGCGAGGTGACGTGGATGGAGATGCCGTCGGCCGGGGCCGGGCGTCCGCTCATCCGCTATCGCTCCGGATACGGCGGGATGAACTGACACACGCGGCGGGCCGTCCTTCCCGTTCCGCCATCACCGCGTACGCCCGTTCGTCGCCGAATCGGTAGGTCAGTGTTCGCGCAGGGCGTGCCGCGACGATCAGCCGACCGGGCCATTTTCGTTGTTGAATCAATGCAGGAGCATTCTCAGAACGGAATCGTCGATGGATGAGCGCGAATCTTCCCGCATCGAGCCCGAGGATGACGATGCGCTGGATGCCTATTCCCGGATCGTGTCGGGGGTCGCCGCCACGGTCACCAAACAGGTGGCCGCCATCGAAATGTTCGCGACGGGCGCCCGCGGGACAGCGCGACGCGGGGCCGGTTCGGCGGTGCTCTTCTCAGACGCAGGAAACCTGTTGACCAACGCCCACGTGGTCAGCGGCGCGGACTCCGGCTACGCCCTCTTCTCCGACGGCTCGCGTAGCGCTCTTGACGTAGTCGGGTCCGATCCGCTGTCAGACCTGGCTGTGCTTCATGCCGGCTCGGAACATCTCCCGCCGCCAGCACGATTGGGTAACGCCGACAATTTGCGAGTCGGGCAACTCGTCGTTGCAGTGGGAAACCCGATGGGACTCGCCGGCTCCGTGACGGCTGGCGTGGTGAGTGGGCTTGGGCGTTCACTTCCGACCCGATCCGGTGCGGCCGGGCGCGTGATCGAGGACGTCATTCAGACGGATGCCGCGCTTAACCCGGGCAATTCTGGCGGCGCGCTCGCCGACTCGCACGGCGTCGTCATCGGAATAAACACGGCCGTCGCCGGTATCGGCCTCGGCCTGGCGGTGCCCATCAATCCGACCTCCCGACGGATCATCGATGCCCTCCTGCGAGACGGTCGCGTCCGTCGCGCGTATCTGGGGTTAGTCAGCACGCCGACCCCGCTTGCCCCCGAGGTGGCCGCTCGGGTCGGGCAGGAAATCGCCCTTCGCGTGGTCGACGTCGTCGAGCGGTCGCCCGCTCATCGCGCGGGGCTGAAACCCAACGACCTCATCCTGGCCGTTGGCAGGCGTCCCGTGCACGATGCTCAGGGCCTGCAGCGATTGCTGTTCGCCGACGCGATCGGCCAGCCGCTTCCGGTGACCGTTCTGCGGGGGACAGCGATGGTCGACGTTATCGCCGAACCCGAAGAGTTAGCGGCGTTGCGCTGAACTCCTTGGCACGGTCGGTTTCCCGACGGCCGCAGCCGATCGCATCCTGCAGCAAATGGGCGGTGTGACTTCTGCGCGGCCCCGACAGCTCAAAACGCAGGAGATTCACCACCAAGGGGCAACTTCCGCCGCGTGGTGTCCGTTGAGTGGTGATTTTCCTGCGTTTTCGGTAGGCGGGTGCGCTGGAACGACTCCGGACACGGGCCGAGCGCCGAGGCGCCGTCATGCCTCGCCCGCCGCATCCGGCCGTGAAGCGTCGCCAAGAACCGCTCGCGCGAATCCCCGTGCACGAACGCGAAGGTCGTCGACTCGTTTCTCTCGAGCCGCGTCGACGTCGAAGCCGATGTACGCGAGCGGAGGTCGCTTCCGCACGTTCGCTGAGCAGCCAAAGTTCGCGCAGATCAGGGTGCCAACAGTGTCGCCTTTCCTGCCTGATTGACCGGCTCGCTTCGCACCGTAGAACACGACCTCGTTCGTGAGGTTGACGTCCTGACACCACGAGCACTGCGCCCGGGTGCGGGGAACTGCTTCGGCCTGCCTGAGCAGGACACCGACGGGGGAGTCGTCGAGCCAGACGAAGACGTAGGCGCGGCGCGGGGCCTTGCGGTCGCGCCAACCAAAGCAGTCCAAACGGTCCCAATCGGTTGTGGCGAAATCGAGCGGTAATGCGAGGTCGCTGATCTCCTTGCGGGAGGCGTTGACGAATGAATGCTGGATCTGTGTTTCTGTCAATGGGAGCATGAAGGATCACCAATCGAATCGACCCCTTGGCCGGGGTCGTGTTGGCGGGCAGTCGCCCGCGGTTAGGTTAGAAGGTCGCGTTCCAATGAATCGCGGCGCGCAAGGCCGGCATGATTCACGGTGTGTTCCTCGCAGTATGCGGCGAGGATGATCGTCGAATTGGTGACGTTACCTCTCGCCGGCGAGAGAGACGCCGACGACCTCCTCACGCCCTGCGGGCGGTGGGAGAAGCGAAAACAACATGTCGCAACCGTATCAAACGTGTCCGGAGTCCGATTCGGCGGCTGGCTTGATCGACGCGCCACCACTTAGGTTTACTCCGTGACCCTCACTACGACGCTGCTGCCGGCCCTTCTGGGCCTTGGCACCGGTCTCGCCCTCATCATCGCGATTGGCGCCCAGAACGCATACGTGCTGCGGCTCGGAATCGAGGGACGCAACCGCGTCATCCTTCCGGTCGTTCTGGTCTGTGCGCTCTCTGATGCGGTGCTCATCGCTGCCGGCGTGCTCGGAATCGGCGCGATCATTCAGAGCGTCCCCGTTGCGTTAGTCGTCATCCGGGTGATCGGTTCAGGTTTTCTCATTGTCTGCGGCATCTTCGCCGCGGTGCGCGCGTTCCGCCCGAAGGTGCTCGAGCCGACGGATGCTCCGCCGCAGGTCGCGTTGCGGGCTGCCGTGGTCACGATGATCGCCCTGACCTGGCTCAATCCGCACGTCTACCTCGACACGGTGATCTTCCTCGGCTCTGTGGCCAACCAGCAGGGCGTCAACGAGCGCTGGTGGTGGGCGGCTGGCGCGGTCACCGGCAGCTTCGTCTGGTTCTTCGCTCTTGGGTTCGGCGCGCGGCTGCTCCGGCCGTTCTTCGCGAGGCCGGGTACCTGGCGCATCCTCGACGCATTCATTGCCGTCGTGATGCTGTTCCTCGGCATCCGGATGGCGGTCGGCTTCTAAGTTGTCATGCGGGGAGACATGCCAGCGGCCCACCATCCCAGCCGATTGTGAAGTTCTGGATGCGCTCCTGGGGTGAACCATGGTCTCCTGGCATTCCCCATGGGCCGCTGTCCGCGATGTCGGTAAGCCCGGTTTTAATCTCTTGGAGATCTCCTTCTTCGAGCTGAAGGGTGCCGTCATTCACCCCGCCATTCAGCGCGGCGCCGGCGAAGCAATCCGCCTGCAATTCCGCTGCCACGGATTGGCTGGCTGCACTCAACCGGTACTGGATGGCGTGGCCCCACTCATGCGCAACGATCATGTACACGAACATGTCGCCGTTGTACCGAGCGCGACCCAAGAAATTGACGTCGTAGGCAACCCAGTCGTCGCCGTCGGCACAATATGCCGCGTTACCCGGGCCGAGAATCGCGCCCCCGCAAATCACGACGTCCACCGTGCCGTCATACAACCCGGCCGCGCGGTTGGGTACCGAAATCAATTTCGGCGGGACGTAGCTGCCAGGGAAGAAGTCGGCCCAATGCGCTGTCCAATACTGATTCACGACTTGGAGAGCGCCGTAGTAGTCCTGATAGAACTCCTCGGACGTGTACGGTGCCGGAGCCGTAGCCGCGGTGGGGGACGCCGCCGCGGTAGCGACCCCGTGGCTTAGAGAAAGCGCGGCCTCGCCATTCGGGCTCGACAGTGCAGGCGCTTCGGGTTCGGGG
>JAUZFY010000055.1 GCA_030840185.1 Microbacteriaceae bacterium
CGTAGTTCTTCAGCACGGTGTCAGCGATCGAACGGCTGAACGCGTACTGCGTGTCGGTGTCGATGTTCATCTTCACGACGCCGTTGGACACCGCCGTCGCGATTTCCTCATCGCTCGAACCGGATCCGCCGTGAAACACGAGGTCGAGCGGCTTGGCCGCCGTGCTGAAACGCTCGGCGAGCCCGGCCTGAATCTCGCCAAGCAGTTCGGGGCGAAGCTTGACGTTGCCCGGCTTGTACACACCGTGGACGTTCCCGAAGGTGAGCGCGGCGATGTAGCGTCCGCTTTCGCCGAGCCCGAGGGCCTCAACCAGGGCGGTCGCGTCGTCGAGCGTGGTGTAGAGGTGCTCGCCGGCCGCGTTCTTGACGCCGTCCTCTTCGCCTCCGACGACGCCGATCTCCACCTCGAGGATCGCGTTGATCGCCCGCATGCGCGGAAGCAGATCCTTCGCGATGGAAAGGTTTTCCTCGAGGGGAACGGCGGATCCGTCCCACATGTGCGACTGGAAGATCGGGTTGCGACCCGCGCGAACTTCGGCCTCAGACGCCTCGATCAGCGGAAGAACGAATCCCGCGAGCGCGTCTTTGGGGCAATGATCCGTGTGCAGGGCAACGGTGATCGGGTAGTTCTTGGCCACCTCGGTCGCGAACGCGGCGAAGGCGAGGGCGCCGGCAGCGCGGTTCTTCACGGTGTGGCCGGCGAAGTAGTCCGCTCCACCGGTGGTCACCTGGATGATGCCGTCCGAGCCTGCCTCGGTGAGGCCCTGAAGCACGGCGTTGATCGTCTGCGAAGAGGACACGTTGACCGCGGGATAGGCGAAGCCGCGAGCCTTCGCCTTGTCCAGCATCTCGGCGTACTGCTCGGGGGTTGCGACGGGCATCGAAGTCTCCTTATTAGCGTGCCGGGTCAGGCGACCGCGGTGAGGTTTAAAGAAGTCTACGGAGTAAGAACCCGCAAACTTTCTTGATTGGGACCGGTTTGGAAACGCCTCCCCGTCGTTAGCCTAGAACGGTGGATACAGACACCGGCGCCTTCTCCCTCAGTCCAGATCGCAATCTCGGCATGGAACTCGTTAGGGCGACGGAGGCCGCAGCCATCCGCGCCGTGCCATTCATCGGACGTGGTGACAAGAACGCGGCCGACGGAGCGGCGGTTGATGCCATGCGCCAATTCCTCGGCACCGTCAATTTCGACGGCCTCGTCGTGATCGGCGAGGGCGAGAAGGATCACGCGCCGATGCTGTTCAACGGCGAACAGGTCGGCACGGGCCACGGGCCGCCGTGCGACATCGCCGTCGACCCGATCGACGGGACCTCCCTCACCGCCGCCGGTCGTCAGAACGCGCTGTCGATGATCGCGGTCTCCGACCGCGGCAGCATGTATGACCCGTCGGCGGTCTTCTATATGGACAAGATCGTTACCGGTCCGGAGGGCCACGGCGTCGTCGACATTCGGCTGCCGATCGCGGAGAACATTCGCGCCCTCGCCAAGGCGAAGCACAAGGACGTCGCGGATCTGGTCATCGCCGTGCTTGACCGACCGCGTCACGCCAAGCTGATCGAAGACATTCGCGCCGCAGGCGCCGGAACCCGGTTGCTGCTCGACGGGGATGTTGCCGGCGGAATCAACGCGGCTCGGTACGACGCCCGCATCGACATGTGTGTCGGCCAGGGCGGCACTCCCGAGGGGATCATCACCGCTTGCGCACTCAAGGGCCTCGGTGGCTTCATTCAGGCCAAACTGGCCCCTCGCGACGATGATGAGCGACAGAGAGCCATCGATGCGGGTCACGATCTTGAGCGCATTCTGGAAATTGATGACCTGGTCACGAGCGACAACACCTACTTCGTCGCGACCGGCGTTACCGACGGTCAACTCGTCGGTGGCGTGCGGAAAAAGGGGCCGATCATCCGAACCGAGAGCATCGTGCTTCGCGGTCGATCCGGCACCATCCGCCGGGTCGTCGCCGACCACCTCGCCGAAAAGTGGTTGTAGTCAGATCTGCTCGGATTCCGACTCGAGCGCGGTCACGATCTCCAATTCGGCGACGAGTTCGAACGCCGAGAGATCGCGCGGCATCTCCTCGATCTCCCGCTGGTCCCCGAGAACTTTGGACTCGTCAAGCAGGTTGAGCTTGCGGGCGGAGGGAAGCACCTGCCGCTCCAGCGAGCCGACAAATCCGTTGAAGTTCTTCACCGTGCTTTCGATCGAACGGCCGAGCTTTTCCACGTGCTGGGCGAGGGTAGACAGCCGACCATACAGTTCGCGGCTCGTCTCGAACAGCATCTTCGCCTCCTGGGTCACCACATCCTGTTGCCAGCTGAACGCCACGGTCTTCAACACCGACCAGAGCGTCACCGGGGAGGCGAGGGCGACGCGCTTGCTGAAGGCGTAGTCCATGATTCCCGGGTCGGCCTCCATGGCGGAGGCCACGAGGGACTCACTGGGGATGAATGCGATCACGAGTTCCGGAGAGGCATCGAGCCCCGCCCAGTAGGCCTTGCCACCGAGGGTGTCGATGTGGGCGCGCACCGCTCGAACATGTTGCCTGATGAAGGCTTCCCGCCGGGCCCCCTCCTCACCGGCGGCGGTCAGCGGGATCTGGCTGGCCTCGAGGTAGGCGGTGAATGGCACCTTGGCATCGACCGCGATGTTCTTGCCGCCCGGAAGGTGAATGACCATGTCCGGTCGGCCGGCTCCGGCATCCGAGCTGATGCTTGACTGCACGTCGAAGTCGACCCGCTCGATCAGTCCGGCCGCTTGCACGACGTTGCGAAGTTGGGTTTCCCCCCACACGCCACGGGTCGCGTTGTTGCGCAGAGCCGACGCCAGCGACTCGGCGGTCGAGCGCAACCGCTCCTCGGATTCGGTCGCGTTGCGCAATTGTTCGCTGAGCTCGCCATGCTGAAGGCTGCGCTGAGCTTCGAGTTCGGTCACCTTGAGCTGCATCGAGCGCAGCGACTCCTGCACCGGTGTGAGCGCCTGAAGCACCTTGCTCTCCCGCTGCTGGCGCTCGGCTTCGGCCGCCTGTTCGCGCCGCTGGCGCTCGGCAAGTTCGCGATACTGCTCCTGCTGTGTGTACACCTGCTCTCGCAGTGCGCTCGCGGTGGCCTGGATCGCCGCGAGGTCCGAGGTCAGTAGCGCCCGTGCCGCGGCTTCCTCTGCGCGCACCCGGGCCATCGCAATCTCGTGCTGCGATGCCAGCAGCGCCGGATCGACTCCGGCCGGCACCTCGGCGAGCACATCCGCGCGGCGCGAACGAGCGTACAGAGCGCCGATGACCGCCCCGAGCACTACGCCGACGGCGAGGCCCAGGAAGAGGGCGATGATTTGGTTCATGACGCCAGTGTGACAGCGGGGTGCGACATAGCCGTGAGGGCCGCCGGAGCGTGAACAATACGGTGTGCGCAAATCCAGCCCGGTACGCCGTGGCCCACGGTTAGCATTGCCGCATGGAAATCGTTAATCATTGGCTCAATGGCGTGTCATTCGACGGCGAATCGACTCGCACCGCACCCGTGTATGACCCGGCCCGCGGTGTCGTTGCGAGGGAGGTTCGCCTGGCGACGACGTCCGATGTGGATGCCGCGGTCCGGGCGGCGCGGGCCGCGTTTCCCGAGTGGGCCGAAACCTCTCTCTCCAAGCGGCAGTCGGTGCTCTTCACTTTTCGCGAGCTGCTCAATGCGCGAAAGGACGAGTTGGCCGCCATCCTCACCTCGGAGCATGGGAAGGTGCTTTCCGATGCTCTGGGGGAGATCGCCCGCGGCCTCGAGGTCGTCGAGTTCGCCACTGGCATTCCGCACCTGATGAAGGGCGAATACAGCGAGAACGTCTCGACCGGGGTCGACGTGTATTCGACGAGGGAACCGCTCGGTGTTGTCGGCATCATCAGCCCGTTTAACTTCCCGGCGATGGTGCCACTCTGGTTCTTCCCGCTCGCGATTGCGGCCGGGAATACCGTGGTGCTCAAGCCGAGCGAGAAGGACCCCTCCGCTTCCGTGTGGATGGCGAAGCTGTTCCAGGAGGCCGGGCTTCCCGACGGGGTACTCAACGTGCTGCACGGCGACAAGGTCGCGGTCGACGGTCTGCTCCACCACCCCGATGTCGCGTCCATCTCGTTCGTCGGGTCGACCCCGATCGCCAAGTACATCTACGAGACGGGCGCCGCGAATGGCAAGCGCGTCCAGGCCCTCGGCGGTGCCAAGAATCACATGCTCGTGCTGCCGGATGCCGACCTCGACCTCGTCGCCGATTCCGCGGTCAATGCGGGATTCGGTTCCGCGGGGGAGCGCTGCATGGCGATCAGTGTGCTCGTCGTCGTGGAGCCGGTTGCGGATGAACTCGTCGAGAAGATCGCGAAACGGATGTCCGGGCTCACCGTCGGAGACGGCCGCCGCGGTTGCGACATGGGTCCGCTCATCACGCGGGAGCACCGGGACAGGGTATCCGGCTACATCGACATCGCTATCGAGGACGGCGCGACTGTCGTCGTCGACGGTCGGGGCGTCGAGGTGAACGGCGAGAGCGACGGGTTCTGGCTTGGACCGACCCTTATCGACTCGGTGCCGACTGAGTCCCGCGTCTATACGGACGAAATTTTCGGTCCGGTGCTCTCGATCGTGCGGGTCCCGAGCTACGACGCCGGCGTCGCCCTGATCAACCGGTCCCGCTACGGCAACGGCACCGCAATCTTCACCAACGACGGCGGGGCGGCGAGACGATTCCAGCGCGAGGTGCAGATCGGCATGGTCGGGATCAACGTGCCGATTCCCGTCCCGGTTGCCTACTACTCGTTCGGCGGTTGGAAGGACTCCCTGTTCGGCGACTCGAAGGCGTACGGCCCGGATGGCGTCCACTTCTTCACCCGGCAGAAGGCGGTCACCCGGCGGTGGCTGGACCCGTCGCACGGCGGAATCAACCTGGGCTTTCCCGAAAACAGGTAGAGGGGAACTCGGCGGCTACAGCGCCATCGGCGCGCGTTCCTCCGCCACGCGCTGGTATGTGGGCGACCCGACTACTCCGATGCGGACCGAGGTGAGGTGCGCGAGTTCCTCGATCGAGGAGGCCTCGTGACGCTTCGCTGCGTGCAGGATGATCGCCGCGCAGGCCTCGGAGTCTGCCAGGGCGTCGTGGTGGGCAAAGTCTTCGAAACCGGCTGCCATCGCCGCGACCGGAAGCCGGTACGAGTCCAGGTTGTAGGTCTTTCTCGCCACTTTCAGGCTGCACAGATAGCTGAACGATGGCACCTCGATGAGGCTCGCACGGCAGGCGCCGGAGATCACCCCCATGTCGAACCCGGCGTTGTGCGCCACGAGGTGGTCGCCATCGGCGAAGGCGACGAGGTCCGGCAACTGTTCGCTCCAGAGCGCCGCGTCCGCGACATCCGGAGCCACGATTCCGTGAATTCGCGTGTTCCACTCGCTGAAGTGGTCGTGGCCGAGCGGGGGCCGGATGAACCAGCTCGCCCGGTCGACGACGAGCCCGTCGCGCACCTTGACCAGGCCGACGGAGCACGCCGATGCACTGGAGGAATTGGCGGTCTCGAAGTCGATAGCGGTGAAGTTGAGGCCCATATGGGCATCGTCTCACGCGCGTCCGACCCTTCATCGGGAGCGCGCCGCCGTTGTCGCGGTTATTGTCGAATGATGAATGCGGAAGCGGTGAGACCGCCAACCGAACTCGAGCGAATGATCGTGCTCGCCGATGCGGGGCGGGCCTCCATGCTCGACGTGCTGGACGTGTTTGCGGCGACACAGGTTGTGGTGCCGAGCGGCACCCAGGTCACCGACAACCTCGACCAGCTGCAACCGGTGCTCTTCGATGTCGGGGGCGCCTCGATGCTCGCGGTATTCACCCACCTCGACCAGATAGCCGAATTCGGCGAGCTCGCCAGCTTCGCCCTGTCAATCCAGGGACGCTCGCTGCTCATCTCGATACCGCCGGGCGCCGGAGTGGTCGTCAACCCGTCACGCTCCATCGGGTTCGAGCTGACCCCGGAGGGTCTCGGCCTGTTCCTCAACGATCTGCGGACGCGGGAGCAGTAATGACAGGGCGTGAGCGCTCGCCGGAGCAGGCCAATTCGTTCGGTCGAGCGGTCGACGAGTACGAGCGGGCCCGGCTCCCGGCCGCCCCCATAGACTAGGGGCCCGTGGCTCTCACTATTGCAATCGTCGGTCTGCCCAATGTCGGCAAGTCCACCCTGTTCAACGCGCTCACCAAGAATCAGGTGCTCGCGGCCAACTATCCGTTCGCCACGATCGAACCGAACGTCGGCGTTGTCAGCCTCCCCGATCCCCGGTTGGACGCCCTCGCTGACCTGTTTTCCAGCGAGCGCATTCTCTCGGCACCGGTCTCGTTCGTCGACATCGCCGGCATCGTCAAGGGCGCATCGGTCGGTGAAGGGCTCGGCAACAAGTTCCTCGCGAACATCCGCGAGGCCGACGCGATCGCACAGGTGATCCGCGGATTCTCCGACCCGGATGTCGTTCACGTCGACGGCAAGGTCGACGCGGCATCCGATATGGAAACGATCAACACCGAGCTCATCCTCGCCGACCTTCAGACCCTCGAGAAGGCGATCCCGCGTTTCGAGAAAGAGGTCAAGACCAAGCGGACCGAACCGGTCGTGCTCCAGACCGCGCTCGCCGCGCAGAAGATTCTCGACGAGGGGAAGGCGCTGTCCAGCTCGACGCTCGATGTCGAGCCGATTCGCGAGCTCGGGCTGCTCACCACCAAGCCGTTCATCTACGTGTTCAACGTGGACGAGGACATCCTCGGCGACTCCGAGCGCCGCGCATCGCTTGCCGCGCTCGTCGCGCCGGCCACCGCGATCTTCCTTGACGCGAAGCTCGAGTCGGAACTGATCGACCTCGACCCGGAGGACGCTGCGGAATTGCTCGCCTCGACCGGCCAGGAGGAGAGCGGGCTGACCCAATTGGCCCGCATCGGCTTCGACACCCTAGGTCTGCAGACCTATCTCACCGCCGGCCCGAAAGAGGCGCGGGCGTGGACCATCCCGAAGGGCGCGAAGGCACCGCAGGCCGCCGGCGTGATCCACACCGACTTCGAGAAGGGCTTCATCAAGGCCGAAGTGATCGGCTTCCAGGATCTGCTCGACGCAGGCTCAATCGCCGAGGCCCGCGCCAAGGGCAAGGCGCGCATCGAGGGCAAGGAATACGTCATGCAGGATGGCGACGTGGTGGAGTTTCGCTTCAACAACTAGTACCTCGCTGGTTGAACATTCCCTGTGTAGTGTCCGCTTCGAAATTCTTTTCCTGGGCTTCGCTTCGTCGCGCGATTTCGCGGGGCCGGCCGTCGCTTTTCCGGAGGATTGCGTCGGCCACGGGTCATCCGCTTGAGTGCCGCCGTGTTTGTGGGAGTTCGGCGTGGTCGCTCTGCTCGAACTCACTAATCCTCCGGAGAAACGGCACAAGCTCGCCGAACCGACGATTTCCGCGATTCGCACGGGTGTTGCGGATGACGAAGAGCAACCTCCCCATTGAGTAGAAATCGCGTCTTCGAAAGTAGTGCCACGAGCGCGGTCAGGCGCTGCAGGATGGGGGCATGGATCCTGTCGATGCCCTCAACGAAATCGCTTTCTGGCTGGAGCGCGAACTCGCGCCGACGTTCAAGGTGCAGGCGTTCCGCAAGGCGGCCCGAGCCATCGGCGAGCTGACGCCGCAGCAACTCGAGGAGAGCGCCCGAACCGGTCGGCTGAAGAACCTGCCCGGCGTCGCCGCGCGAAGCGTCGAGGTCATCACTCAGGCACTGGGCGGCGCGGTGCCCAACTATCTCGCCAATCTGCGCCGCTCCGGTGCCCAGCCGCTCACCGAAGGGGGCAGGGACCTGCACGCGGCCGTGAGCGGAGACCTGCACTCTCACAGCGACTGGTCCGACGGGGGATCGCCGATCGAGGTGAGATGCTGAGCCGGCTGGATATCGTCGTGGCGAGCGTGCATTCGAAGCTGCGGTCAGACCGGGCGACGATGACCGAACGGATGCTTCGGGGCGTGAGCAACCCGCATGCCACCGTGCTCGGACACTGCACCGGGCGGATGGTGACCGGGTCCCGCGGCACCCGTCCGCTGTCCGAGTTCGACGCCGCCCGGGTGTTCGCCGCCTGCGCCGAAAACAACGTGGCGGTCGAGATCAACTCCCGGCCGGAGCGGCAGGACCCGCCGGACGACCTGATCCAGCTTGCCCTCGACGCCGGCTGCCTGTTCAGCATCGACAGCGATGCGCACGCCCCGGGGCAGCTTGACTTTCTGGCCTACGGCGCCGAGCGCGCCGCGCTGAACCGGGTGCCGGCCGACCGGATCGTGACCACCTGGCCGCTGGAGTGCCTGCTTGAGTGGTCGCGCGCGGGCCGCTGACGCGCCCGCCGGTCGAGCTGCGCCCGCCGGTCGAGCTGCGCCCGCCGGTCGAGCTAGTCGAGACCCGGGAGGATGATCTCGACAAGCTCGATCAACGATCACGGGACCGCGCGGATAGCGGCCGGCTCGAGGCATCCGCGCACGACCATCGCGACGGCCGGCCGCGGATCGGCATCGGGGTCGACCGTGATGCGGTGCAAAACAAGGCCCTCTCCGCACGCCATCAGCGCCCGGGTAGCGCTCACCGGATCGGCGGCGCCCAGATGGGTGAGCATATCTTCCGTCCAACGCTCGAAGCGTTGACGGTTGGCCACGAGCGGGGCTTGAACCGCGATGTCGTGCGCTGATTCGAGGAACAACACGTACCGGGCAATCGTGCGGGATCGGAACTCGCCGGTCGTCACCTCAATGACCGCGGTGATGGCCTCGACCAGGTCGTTCGGGGTCATCGAGTCGGGGCCGACGGCGGGCGCCAGATTCCCGAGTTCCTGGTCGGCGACCCGGGTGACGACCCCTTCGAGCAACGCTGCGCGGGTGCGGAAGTAATTCGACGTCGAGCCGCGGGGGATGCCCGCCTGCTCGTCCACCCGGGCATGCGTCAGCGCGCGCAGGCCCTGCGTGCCGATCAGCTCGACCGCGGCATCCAGAGCACGTTCCCGAGTTGTCAGCATGAAAACCACTATAGATGTAGTGACAGAGCACTACGAAAGTAGTACCGTGGAGTTCAAGTCAGAGGAGGCTGCCATGACGCGCACGCAGATCGCTCTCGAGCTGCCGCAGCTCGAGGGGGTTCAGCATCATTTCGTCGACCTGCCTGGGCTGCGCATGCATGTGGCTGAAGCCGGTTCGGGGGAGCCGGTGCTTCTGTTGCATGGGTTCGCCCAGCACTGGTGGGAATGGAGGGGTGTGATCGGCGGTCTGGCCGAGCGCTACCGCGTGATCTGCCCCGATCTGCGCGGGCAGGGGTGGACGGACGCCCCGGGCGGCGGGTACACCAAGAGTCAACTGGTCGCAGACCTGGTTGCCTTGCTTGACACGTTCGGACTCGACCGCACCCGCCTGATCAGCCACGATATGGGGGCGATCAGCGGGTTCGCCCTCGCGCTCGAGCACCCGGATCGCGTTGAACGCCACATCGCCATTGGCGTGCCGACGCCCTACGTCTCGTTCAGCCTTCGTTTCCTCGGAATCATGCGCTACCTGTGGTTCCAGGAGGCTCTCGCGATGCCCGGACTTGGCACCCGGCTACTCAGCTCTGGAAACCAGCGACTGCCGCGCTGGTTGTTCTCGCACTTCACGCCAGATCCGGCGAGCTGGCCGGCTGAGGACGTCGAGCTGTATATCGCGCCCCTCCGCGACCGCGACCACGCTCGAGCCGGCGAGATGCTGTACCGGCACCTCGTGATGCCCGAGTTCCCACGCATGATGGCGGGCGCCTACAACAACACCCGGATGAGCACACCGACTCTGCTGCTCGCGGGTGCCGCAGACCCCGTGTTCGCGCCAGCGCTGGCGACGACCTTCCTCGCGTCAGCTAAGGCGCATGCCGATCAGGTCGAACTGGAGGTGATCGACGGTGCCGGGCACTTCGTTGTCGATGAGCAGCCGCAGCAGGTGTTGAATCACGCGCTTAGATTCTTTGCGGCCGCACAGCCTGCGTGACTAACGTGACGTCGGCCGATGAAGCCCGCAACCGACGAGGTCACGGCGGCATCCACGACCAGGCGTCCGGGTCGGAGGGAGGTCCGCCGCTCAGGCATCCATAATCCTTGACGCTACCCGTTTCGGTCAGGAGGGCGGGCCGAAGGTACTTCGCGAACCGGAACAGGTCGGCTCGCCACGATGCGCAGCGCGTGCAGCATATTTCGCTTGCACTTCCGTGCCGCTGGCCGCCGATGAGGACCAACGCGAAATGTTCTGTCTCAGTGCCCA
>JAUZFY010000066.1 GCA_030840185.1 Microbacteriaceae bacterium
CCCACGCAGGACCATGCCAACACGTTAGTCGAGAGAGCCGGGCGCCCGAGTGCAATCGTTACGCCGCGAGGCGGACCGGCGCGGGAGGCCCTCACCGCTCCGGTAGCGTGAACACATGGCTGATCGAGAATATGGTTTCCGCACGCGCGCAATTCATGCGGGCAACATCCCGGATGCGGTGACGGGTGCTCGTGCACTCCCCATCTACCAAACCTCCGCGTTCGTCTTCGACGACACCGCGGATGCCGCGGCCCGCTTCGCACTGCAGAAGTACGGGAACATTTACAGTCGGCTCGGCAACCCGACCGTCGCGTCCTTCGAAGAGCGCATCGCGTCGCTCGAGGGCGGCCTCGGCGCCGTCGCCACCGCGAGCGGACTGAGCGCCCAGTTCATCACCTTCGCCTCGCTCGCCGGCGCGGGCGACCACATCGTGGCATCCGCAAACCTCTACGGGGGGTCGATCACCCAGCTCGACGTGACGCTGCGCCGATTCGGCGTCGAGACGACCTTCGTTCAGGGATCGAACCCCGAAGACTACGCCGCCGCAATCACTGACAAGACCAAGCTCATCTACGCCGAGATCATTGCCAACCCCTCCGGCGAAATCGCCGACCTCGAGGGACTCGCGGATGTCGCGCACGCGCATCACATCCCCTTCATTGTCGACTCGACGCTGGCCACGCCCTACCTGAACCGGCCGATCGAATGGGGCGCCGATGTCGTGATCCACTCGGCAACCAAGTACCTCGGCGGCCACGGCACGACCCTCGGCGGCGTCGTCGTCGAATCGGGCCGCTTCCACTGGGCCAACGAGCACTTCCCGCTGTTCGATCAGCCGGTCCCCTCCTACGGAGGTCTCAACTGGCACGGCAACTTCGGCGAGTACGCCTTCCTCACCCGCCTGCGCGCCGAACAGCTCAGGGATATCGGCCCGTCGCTGTCGCCGCACTCCGCGTGGCTCCTCGCCCAGGGTGTGGAGACCCTGCCCTACCGCCTGCAAGCGCACGTGGACAACGCCCGAATCGTGGCCGAGTGGCTCGAGGCAGACCCGCGAATCGAATTCGTCAATTGGGCCGGGCTGCCGAATCATCCGCACTACGACCGCGCGCTGAAATACCTGCCGAAGGGTCCGGGCGGCGTCTTCAGCTTCGGAGTGAAGGGCGGACGTCAGGCCGGCCAGACGTTCATCGAATCCGTCGACCTCGCGAGTCACCTCGCCAACGTCGGGGACGCGAAGACCCTGGTCATCCACCCGGCGTCGACGACGCACGCCCAGTTGAACGACCAGCAACTGGTCGACGCCGGCGTGCTTCCGGGCCTCGTGCGCATCAGCGTGGGAATAGAAGATGCCGACGACATTGTTTATGACCTTGATCAGGCATTGACTCGGGCGACGGAGGGCAAGTAATGACGATTGCAGAGGCACCGGATGTCACCGTCCTGGCCAACGGACTGAGCTGCGAACTCCCCCCGGACTCCCCGCTGGCCAAACGGCTCCGGTCGGAGCGCACCTGGGTCGGCCCGAGCGCGAAGGAGCGGCTCGGAATTCTGCGCAAGGCGAAGTCGATCGCGATTGTCGGCGCGTCTCCGAACCCGGCCCGCTCGAGTTACTTCGTCGGTACCTACTTGCAACAGTCGAGCGACTACCGGGTGTACTTCGTCAACCCGAACGCCGACACCATCCTCGGCCAGAAGGCCTATCCCGACCTGGCGTCGCTTCCCGAAGTTCCGGATATCGTCGACGTATTCCGCAAGGCGAGCGACATCCCCTCGATCATCGACGAAGTTCTCGCGGTCGGCAGCCCGGTGGTGTGGGTTCAACTGGGTATCTGGAACCAGGACGCTGCCATCTACGGCGAAAGCAAGGGCCTGACGGTTGTCATGGACCGGTGCATCAAGATCGAGCATGCCCGATTCCACGGCGGACTTCACCTGCTCGGCTTCGACACCGGGGTAATTTCGGCCCGCAAGATCATCCGATAGCTTCCGGACTCACCGAAGCGTACGGCGCCGCGGGCCCCGGTCACCTGCTGGTGGTCGGGGCCCGCGGCGTGCAGGGGTCGCTCTTGTCCTAGTTGACGACGTTCGGGTCGCCGCCGACCCGACCTGCCCGCTCGAGGGCAGTGATCGACGACTGCTCGGTCTGGCTGAGCTCGAAATCGAACAGGTCGAAGTTCTCCGCGATCCGCGCTCGGCTGTTCGACTTCGGGAACACGATGTTGCCCTGCTGGATGTGCCAGCGCAAGACGACCTGCGCGGGCGACTTGCCGTGCGCCGCGGCGACCGCGGCGATCTCCGGCAGTTCGAGCAGCGGGTACTTGGCCTGGCCGAGCGGACCCCACGCCTCGGTCGCGATGCCGTGCTCGTTGCCGAACGCGGTAACCGCGGGCTGCTGGTGATACGGGTGCAGTTCGATCTGGTTCACCGCAGGAATGGTGTCCGTCTCGGCGAGCAGACGCTCCAGATGAGGCACCATGAAGTTTGAGACGCCGATGCTGCGGGTCTTGCCCGCCGCGCGGAGCCCCTCTAGCGCCTTCCAGGTTTCGACGTAGAGATCCTTCGCGGGGGTCGGCCAGTGGATCAGGTACAGGTCGACCTGCTCGAGTCCCAGGTTGTCGAGGCTACGCTGCAAAGCGATCGGGGCGGTCTTC
>JAUZFY010000110.1 GCA_030840185.1 Microbacteriaceae bacterium
CGCGGTGAGCGCCGGTCAGTCCGACACGTCGCACCGCTGGCGCTCGGGGGAGCTTCCCGCATGAGCCTCGATGGAATCGGCGAAGACGCGAAGAGACGCTCGGGACGGCTCGGCATCGGGATCATCGGCGCCGGAAAGGTGGGACCGGTGATCGGCGCGGCGCTCGCGAGCGCGGGCCACGCCATTGTTGGGATTTCGGCGATCTCCGAATCGAGCCGAGAACGGGCCGATGCCATGCTGCATGGCGTGCCGATCCTCGAGATCCCGGACATCATCGAGCGAAGCGAGCTCGTCATCCTCGCCGTTCCGGCGGGCGAACTGGCGAGTCTCGTTGCCGGTCTTGGCGTAACCGGAGCGTGGCAACCGGGTCAGCTCGTGATGCACACCGCTGCCGAATTCGGAACGGAGGTGCTCGCGCCGGCCACGGCATCCGGTGCCATCCCGCTTGCCATCCACCCGGCCGTCTCCTTCACTGGTACAACGATCGACCTCGCGCAACTTGTCGGGGCGTACTTCGCCGTCACAGCGCCCGGTCCGGTGCAGCCGATCGGCCAGGCCCTCGTTGTGGAGATGGGCGGCGAGCCGATCATCGTCGCGGAACGCGATCGGGTCGCCTATGCCGAGGCGATCGCAACGGCGACGAGCTTTTCGAGCGCCATCGTCGACCAGGCGACGACTCTCCTCGCCTCGATCGGCATCGAATCGCCCGGGACCATTCTCGGTCCGCTCGTGCGCTCTTCGGTGGAAAATGCGCTTCGCCGGGTTCCGCGTCCGGAATTGTAGGGTCGCGCCTCCCTCAGTGCCAAAACCGGACAGTCAATCGGCCCGCGCAGCCCTGGCCCCGTGCGGTCCTTGTCGGTGACCCCGTCGGCCATTGCCCTAGCATCGAGGGATGTCCATCGCCGTAATCGAGACCATTGCCGAGCTGCGAACCGTGACGGCGGATGCCCGCAGTGCGGCCCGGCGGGTGGCGCTGGTTCCGACAATGGGGGCGCTGCACGACGGGCATCTCGCCCTCGTGCGCCGCGCCCGCGAGGTCGCCGATGTGGTCATCGTGTCGATCTTCGTGAACCCGCTGCAGTTCGGTCCGAGCGAAGACCTCGACCGGTACCCACGAACCCTGCCGGACGACCTCGCCCGGCTGGAGGACCTTGGGGTGGAGGCGGTATTTGCCCCGAGCGCCCTCGAGATCTATCCCGACGGTCCGGCCGGAACCCGGGTGTCGGCCGGACCGGTCGGCGCGTTATTCGAGGGGCGGTCTCGGCCAGGTCACTTCGACGGTGTCCTCACCGTTGTGTCGAAGCTCCTCAACATCGCTCAGCCGCACGTGGTGCTCTTCGGGCAGAAGGACGCTCAGCAGGTCTTTCTCGTGTCGCGCATGATCGCGGATCTGAACTTTCCCGTCGGCGTTGAGGTCGTGCCTATCGTGCGGGAGAGCGACGGGCTCGCCTTATCAAGCCGCAACAGGTTCCTCGACGCGAGAGAGAAGGTCGCCGCGCTGCGACTCTCCGTCGCGCTGGAGGCGGCCGAGTCATCCGCCGACCGCGGTCTCGACGCCGTGCTCGCCGCCGCCCAATCGGTGCTGATGGGGGAGAGCCTCGTGGAGTTGGACTACCTGAGCGTCGTCCACCCGGCGACTTTCCTCCCGGTTGACGACACTCACCAGGGGAGGGCGCTCGTTCTCGTGGCCGCCCGGGTCGGGACGACCCGCCTCATCGACAACATGCTCATCTTCCTCCAGAGCAATCGCTCCTGATGGTTACGGCGGACTCTGTCCCCGTGGGGCGGCCGTAGCCCACCGCGCCGCCGTAAACTTGGGCGAGCCAATCCCCGGGAGTAACGCATGACCGATCAGACCACCGCCACCGAGCCGTCCGAAGAGGAACTCTCCGAGCAGACCCTCGTCCGGCTCGGCAAGCGCGATCGACTGATCGAGTCCGGTGCCGGGGCCTACCCGGTCGAACTGCCGATCACCGCGACGATCCCCGAGGTGCGGGCGAAGTACTCCGACATTCCAATGGATTCCGCCACAGGCGACACCGTCGCTCTCGCGGGCCGCGTCGTGCACCTTCGCAACACCGGAAAGTTGTGTTTCGCGTCGCTCCAGTCGGGCGACGGATCCCGCATCCAGGCGATGGTCTCCCTCGCCGAGGTCGGCGAGGAATCGCTCGAGCAGTGGAAGGACCTGGTGGACCTTGGCGACCACCTGTTCGTCTCCGGCGAGGTGATTTCCAGCCGTCGTGGGGAACTGAGCGTGCTCGCGCGAGAGTGGAAGATTGCCGCGAAGACGCTGCGTCCGCTGCCCAACCTCCATGTCGAGCTAAGCGAAGAAACGCGGATGCGCGCCCGCTACCTGGATCTCATCGCCCGCGAGGGCGCCAGGTCGATGGTGCGCAAGCGGTCGGCTTCGGTCGCCTCGCTGCGCAAGACCTTCGACGACCACGGCTATATCGAGGTCGAGACCCCGATGCTGCAGACCATGCACGGAGGGGCATCCGCCCGACCGTTTGTGACCCACAGCAACGCGTTCGACACCGAGTTGTTCCTGAGGATCGCGCCGGAGCTCTTCCTTAAGCGCGCGGTCGTCGGCGGCATCGAGCGGGTA
>JAUZFY010000016.1 GCA_030840185.1 Microbacteriaceae bacterium
CACGTCCTGCACGACATCGATGACTTCGCTGAGCACCTGGTTCAAAGCCGCGATCGGATCGTGAGGTGAGGGCGCCATCACGCCGCGGCCGCAGCGATGGCCTCGAAATCGGCGTCGCTAAGTTCAATCTCCGCCGCGCCGACGTTGTCTTCGAGGTGGATCACACTCGATGTGCCTGGGATGGGAAGCATTACTGGTGATCGCCTCAGCAGCCAGGCGAGTGCCAGTTGCGATGGCGTTGCACCAAGACGGTAGGACAGGCGCGCGAGTGCACTGTGTTGTCCGGCGAGCGCGCCGGTGGCGAGCGGGAACCACGGGATGAAGCCGATGCCGGCGCGGGTGGCGTGGTCGAGCAGGTCACCCGACGAGCGGTTCGTCAGGTTGTAGAGGTTCTGGACAGTGACGATGGGGACGATCTTCGACGCAGCCTCGAGTTGCGCGACGGTGACTTCGCTCAGCCCGATGTGACGGATCTTGCCTTCATCCTGCAGCGCCTTCAGCGTGCCGATCTGGTCCTCGAGCGTCACTCTCGGGTCCACGCGATGTAGCTGCAGGAGATCGATCCGACCGACTTCTAGATTGGTGAGGCTCGATTCGACGGCCTCGCGCAAATGGGCCGGTCGGCCGTCGGGCACCCAGGAACCGGGACCGGGGCGGGTGAACCCAGCCTTGGTCGCGATCACCAAGTCGTCGGGATACGGGTGCAGAGCCTGCTTGATGAGCCTCTCGGCCACGAACGGTCCGTAGGCGTCGGCCGTGTCGATGAGATTGACCCCGAGGTCGACGGCACGGCGAAGCACGCGCACCGCTTCGTCGGGGTCGCGGGGATCGCCCCACACGCCCGCGCCGGTGAGCTGCATCGAGCCGAACCCGAGGCGATTCACCCGCAGGTCGCCGCCGATCGTGAAGGAGCCGGCGGCGCCCGCGTTGGGGGTCGGAGTGGTCGCGGTCATGTCCGTCCTCGCGTCTGGCGTTGCGTCATGGCAACGGCGTGGGGGCTTGCGACTTCAGTGTGCTGTCGATGATGAACAGACTCGAGGTTGCGGTCGCGACGAGCTTGTCGCGAGCGTCGCGGATCTCGGCGGAGGCGTAGGCCACTCTCTTGCCGGGCTTGGTGACCGTGCCAACCGCGCGCAGCACGCCGGATGGCACGGTGACCGGGCGCAAGTACCTCACGTTGAGATCGATGGAGATGAGTGTCGCGCCAGCGTCGAGTGTCGTTGCACGGCGCAGCCAACGACCGTGTCGGCCAGCGTGCAGATCACCGAGTCGCGTCGGCTGGCTCACCAAGATCGCCTGTCCGCTAGCCCGCTACGACACGCCGATACCCGCCGCTCACCCAGTCGGCGACCAGGCGGCCGTAGTCCTCCGGTGCTTGCTCCCACGCGAAGTGACCGGCGTCGAGGGGATGGATCTCGCTGTGGGGGAGGAGATCGCGGAGGTACTCGTTGTTCGACCACGGCACGAGGTCATCGTCGCGGCCCGCCACGATCTGGGTCGGTGTCGTGATCGACGGGAGCAGATCACGCAGCACCGGGTTCTGCTCGGGGTAGTGCCGCACGAACCGCGCCGACTCCGCGAAGCGGCCGAGGTCGTAGGCGCTGACATAGTCCTCGTGGACCTCGGGCTCGTTGTCCTTGGCGGCACCGGACTCGACCGCGAGGCCGATGTTGGTTCTGGCGTCCAGCCCGCGAACCACGTCCAGGCTCGGCGCTTCGATGATGTCCTTGAGCGCGCCGCTCGCTTCAATCGGGGAACGGACGGCGCCGCCACCGATGGTCAGGCTCGTGACGCGTTCGGGGGCCTTCGCCGCAAGGAAGAGTGCCGCAGCGGTGCCGACGTCCGGGCCGACGACGTGCGGAGCGCCCAGGCCCCACTCATCGATCATGCGGGCCAGGAACGCTCCTGAGCTGTCCGGGGCAATCAGGTCCGGGCGACCGTCGGAGTGACCGAATCCCGGCAGGTCTATGGCGACCACCCGCCCGACGGCGGCGACGCGCCCCCAGATGCGACGGAAGGCCCAAAGGCTCTCGGGCCACGGCGCCAGCAGCAACACGGTGGCATCCGACCTTGCTTTGCTATCTGCGAACCTCACCCGCACCCCGTCACAGACTCGGAAGTACGTGACGATCGGCGAACCCGCGTTGGCATCCATCCGACAGTTCCTCCTTCTTCGATCGGCTATCGGGTGTCTCGGATGTCGAGGCAATCCATGTGCGCGTCCGAGTCGGCTGGGGAGCAAGCGGCGATGTTCACGCCGATGGCAACATCAGCCGGCCTCGGCGAGAAACGCGTTCACGTCTTCCCGCGAAAGGGCTGCAGCAGCACGAGCGGGGCATCGCCCTCACCGACGTCGCTGTACGCGTACTCGACTCCGTTCTCAGCGACAACACGCTCGAGGGTCCCGAAGGCTCCCTCCTCGCGTCGATCACGCCCAGGTGATAGCCCATGCCGAGTTCGAACTCCTGGCCGACGGTCACGGCGTGCCCAATAGCCGTGGCGCGCCGTACGCCGGTCGACAAGCGACTTGATCAGCTCGGCGCGAACTATGCATGTAGACATGCATAGTTCCTAGCACGCCTATGTGGTGTTGCATAGTGGAGGTCATGCCGCACAAAGAAGTTCGGACCAAAATGGTCGAAGGGGCGGTACGACTCCTCGCCATAAGCGGCGTGGAAGGCACGTCGTTCGCCGAGGTGCTCGCCGCCACCGGAGCGCCGCGAGGTTCGATCTACCACCACTTCCCCGGAGGCAAGACCGAGCTTCTCCACGCCGCACTCGACCTCGCCAGCGAGCGCGGACTGGCCACGATGGAGGCCACTCGCGGCCAGGCGCCCGCAGTCGTCGTTGCGCGATTTCTCGATCTATGGCGAGAGCTGCTGAACCGCTCGAGGCTGTCGGCCGGCTGCGCCGTGCTGGCCGTCACCGTGGCCGCGGGCGATCACGAATTGCTCGATCACGCGGGAACAATCTTTCGTACCTGGGCCGACCTGCTCGCGGATCTGTTCGCCACGAGTGGCATGAAGAAACCACGGGCACGAGAGCTGGCGGTCACGGTGATCGCCGCGACCGAAGGCGCAGTCGCGTTGTCCCGAGCGCAACGGAGCCGCGAGCCGTTCGACCACGTCGCGGCGACGCTGACCCGCCTCGCAAAGACGTAACTCCGCGCGCCGGCTCTGTCCTCGATTCGCTCGGTCGACGATTTGAACGAGGAGGGTGCTGGCCTCGCTCAGCGGGCGAGCGCGGCGAGATCGGCGTCGCGGAGCACCACGTCGCCAGCCTGCATGTTCTCCTCGAGGTGGGTGACGGACGACGTGCCCGGGATGAGCAGCACGTTGGCCCAGTGCGCGGCGAAC
>JAUZFY010000190.1 GCA_030840185.1 Microbacteriaceae bacterium
CGCCGCGTGATCCGATGGCCACCCGCGCTCGAACCGCGTCACGTTGATCCCCACTTTCAGAACCTTCACGTCGGGGGTCGCGAGTATCCAGTCGATTCGCTTCCGGTCATGCTGCGGCGGATGGTAGTTCAGAAATGTCCCCCATTTCTCGGTGATCCGCGCATCCGCATCACTCCAGGTGTCGAGGAGCTCGCCCCCCTCCAGAAGAATTTCGTGCGCCTCCGTGCCGCCATCGACGTTGAAGTCCCCTGTCACCACTGTTGGCAACGCCGAGGCAAGCGCGACCTCGTGCAGTCGCCCGGCGGATTTCAGCCGCGACACCCGCGATCGGTTGTCGAAGTGTGTGTTCACGAAGTGGAATCGGATGCCTGTGGCAATGTCCTCAAAGGTCGCATCGGCGATCACCCGAGGAGTCCGATTCCCCCAGGTTGTGGACCCCCGCACGTCCGGTGTGTCGGAGAGTGCGGTCTGTGTGAAGTCGAGTAGCCGCATCCTTTCGCTGTCGTAGAAGATCGGGCATCCTTCGCCGCGTCCACCTTTCTCGCGCCCGTGCCCTACGGACCGATATCGCTCGCCCAACGCGTGTCGCACGAAGTTGGCCTGCTCGGGCAGTGCTTCCTGCACGCCGAGCAGCGTGGGTTTTTCCTCCTCGAGTAGCCGCTGGAGGAGCGGTCGGCGGTGGGTCCAACGGTCAGCCATCACCGGATAAAGCGTAGGCATGCGTCGGCGGATGTTGTAGGTCATCACGTGCAGGGCCGGGGGAGGACTGGGCCCAATCAGTGACATGCTGCCAGCCTACGGTGAGCCGCCGCGGCCATGGGGACCGAACCGGTTAAGCGCGGCGTGTGGCCCGAGACGTGCGGCGAGCCAACGCGACGGTCGCAACTGCAGACACGGCCACGGTGATTAACGCGCCCAGGATGATGGCGGCGTCTTCTCCTGGCGCGAGCATTCCTGTCTGGATGCCCAGAGTCACCGCGGCCACCGGAATCCCCAGCTGCCCCGCTGAAGCGATCGCCTGCGCCCACGGCAGTCCGGCTGCACGTGCGGCGAGATGGGCGAGCACCGCCGCGAGCCCGAGCGTGACACCGAGCAAGACCATCGCCGGATGCCCGGCGAGAGCGCGCAAGTCGAGGGAGGCGCCGAGCCACACGAAGAACAAGGGGCCGAAGAAGCCTTCGGTAATGCCGAACAACTGCCGGGCAAGACGGCGGGGTTCACCGGACGCCGACAGCACGAGGCCGAGCGCGAATCCGGCAAGCAAGATCGACAGGTTGGCGAATTGAGCGATCGCTCCGAAGGCGAATAGTACGAGCAGGCTGAATCGCAGTTCCAGCGCGAACCGACGACGTTCCGAGTATTGGTGCAGACTCCGGCGCGCATTCGTTCGACCCAGCCGCTCGAGGACGATGACCAGGATCACAGCAGCCACGGCGATCACGAGCGCTCCGAGCCCGGCCTCCAAAGCACGCGCGGGTGCGACAACCAGGGGCAACGCGACGATGCACACGACATCCGCGATCGCAATCTGCGCCACCAGCTGGGCGACCGACGTTCGCCGCAGTCCCTCCGATTGAAGCATCGGCAGCACCAACGCGGCCGATGATGACGCCAGAAGCACGCCGTAGACAGCGGCGTGGTCGGTTCCGAAACTGGTGGCGAGCAGCGCTCCCAACGCCGCAGCGACTACGCCGACGGCAACGGCGCCGAGCGCGCCGCGCGCAAGTACACCCCGGACAGTCGCATCTCTCACCGGGATCTGCGACCCGACCACGACCATGGTCAGCCCGAACCCGATATTCGCCATCAACCGGAAGTCGCCGACAGTCGGATCCACGAGTTGCAGGCCGGATGTGCCGATGAGGAGGCCTCCCGCCAGCTCGCCGACCGCCACCGGGATGCGCCACGAGGCCCGCGCTGCGAGCAACGGCCCGAGCAGCCCGACGAGCACAACCAACGCCAGCAGCGAGAAGCTCACGAGACTCACACTATCGACCGTGCGCCGAGCAAGCGGGCACCGTGGTCACTGTTTGCTAGTCGAGTGCGGCCTAAGACTCGGATACAGGGGGGCGTCACCTTCGATCCAATTTGGCTCCGATGACCGCAGCCTGCGCCCTGCGTTCCACGCCCAATTTTGTGAAGAGGCTCGAAACATAGTTCTTCACGGTCTTCTCGGCGAGCTTCAACTCCTCACCAATCTGACGATTGGTCATGCCCTCGGCGATTAGGGGCAACACCTGGCTCTCGCGCAAGGTGAGATTCATCACTGGCGAGGCCACGTTCGGTTCGCTCAACTTGGCAACGACGCGCTTCGTCACCGTTGGCCCGATGAGAGAGTGACCGGCCGCGACTCTACGGATCCCGTCGACGAGTCCCTGTGCACGAATGTCCTTGAGAACGTAACCAGATGCTCCGGCAAGCACCGACGCGTAGCTCGCCGCATCGTCGTCATATGCCGTGAGCATTAGACACTTCACGTCGGAGTCGCTCGACCGGATGTCCCTACACAAGTCGACTCCGTTTCCGTCTGGGAGCTGCACATCGAGCACGGCGACATCCGGTCTGGTGGCGGCGATTCTTCCTCTCGCCGCTCGAGCGGTAGCCGCTTCGCCCACGACTTCCAGGTCGTTCTCGGCGTTGATGAGATCGGCGATCCCGCGCCGGACTATTTCGTGGTCGTCGACCAGGAAGACGCGAATCATTTCGCAACCTCGTGTTCGTCGGTTATCAACGCTTTCCAGCGAAGCGCGGTTCCTCCGCCTTCTCGCGCGCGAACGGTGAACTCGCCGCCCCAATGTTGGGCACGCGTTCTGAGGTTGCCGATGCCGCTTGTGCGATGGCCGCCAGACACCCCTACGCCGTCATCGATGACATCAACGACGACATCCTCGTCGGTGGCGGCGACGCTTACGAGCGTCTCGCTCGCGTGCGCGTGTTTTCCCACGTTGGTCAGTGCTTCCCTCACCACGGCAACGAGATCATCGGCAAGCTCATCCGACACCAAGAGGTCGATGGGACCCGTGAATTTCACCCGCGGCGGCGCGTTGAAAAGGGGGGAGACCTCAGAGATGACGTCAATGATCCGGTGCCGAACTGATGTGTGATCGCTGGAACGAGGGCTCACCAGCGCAAAGATGGCGGTACGAATTTCGCCGATGCTGTCATCCAGCGCCTTCACCGTGTCGTCGATTCGCGAGCGCATGGTGTGGTCCCTCATGGTGCTTCCAAGCGACTGAAGAGCGAGTCCCGCGGAAAACAACCTTTGGATTACGTGATCGTGTAGGTCACGGGCAATGCGGCCACGTTCCTCGAGAAGGGTCAGGCGCAGGCGAGCCGTGCGGCCCTGGGCGAGCGCCATGGCAAGGCTCGCTTGGCCGGCGAAATCCGTTGCCATATCCATATCCGATGGCGTGAACGCGCGCCGACCGGAGGCTCGAGCGATAGCGAGCACGCCGTGCGACTGGCCAGAAGCAATTAGGGGGATCGCCATGCACGGCCCCAAAGGAAACGGTGGAGTCATGTCCGTCAAGCTGTTCCCACCGGTATCTGCGAGAACCGGTTGGCCGCTCTCCATCGCTCGGCCGGTGACCGACCCCTCGGCGGAAAAGATCCGGCCCGTGACGTCGGGTGCGAGAATGCCCCGAGCGGTGTCAACGATGAGGGCGCCGGGCGAAGCGGGGAGCACAACGGCAACCAGGTCGGCTTCGGCGAGGGAGACAACTCGCTCCGCCAACGAGCCAAGCGAATCGACAGAGTCCTCGGCTACCAGAATCGCCGTGATCTCGGCCGCCGCAACAGACCAGCGTTGACGCCGTCTTGTCTCTTCCAGCAACCGCGCGTTGTCTATGACGATGCCCGCGGTGGCGGCGAGGGCAATGAGCAGCTCTTGGTCGTCCTCGCCGAAGGTCCCGGAAGCGCCTTCGGTCACATAGATATTGCCGAACACCTCGCCTCTCACTCGGACCGGAACACCGAGGAAACTTTCCATTTCGGGATGTCCGAGAGGGAACCCGCTCGACCGAGAGTCACATCCGAGGTGTTCCAGGCGAATGGGCCTAGGGTCCTGAATCAGCGCGCCGAGAAGACCATGGCCTTCGGGCAGGTGCCCAATGGATTCGGCGACGCCCGCCGGCATCCCGACATGTATAAATTGCTCCAGGTGTCCATCGGGCGACACCACCCCGAGTGCTCCATAACGAGCGCCGACGAGTTCGGTGCCCACCTCAACAATTCTTCTCAGGATTTGGGGCAGATCCGTCTGTTCGACTATCGCCTGGGTGGCTCCAAGGAGGCTGCGCAACCGGCCCTGCGTCGCGAGAACACGTTGAGCGGCACTCATCAGGTCGGAGAGCGCGTCATCCAACTCCGCTCGCGGGCCGTCTGGAAAGTGCAATCCCTGATCGGCCTCGTTCATCCTCAACCTCCTTCCGGAGCAG
>JAUZFY010000201.1 GCA_030840185.1 Microbacteriaceae bacterium
CGCCGCGGCGATCGGGTCGCCGGCCCGAAAGCTTGCTCCGAGTTCTTCGCCCGTGTTGCCGCCCCAGCCCTGCCGCCTTGCCCAGGCGACGGTGTGCGGGCCGGAGGCGATCGCCTCGACGCAGCCGATGCCACCGCACGGGCAGGGGTCGTCGAAACCGGCGACTTCGACGTGACCGATGTGTCCGGCGTTGCCGGTCGGTCCGGAGACCGTGTTGCCATGAAGGATGAGTCCACCGCCGATTCCGGTCGAGACGATCATTCCCATGACGTTGTCGAACCCGCGGCCGGCACCGATCCAGTGTTCTGCAAGGGCGATGCAAATGCCGTCCATGCGCAGGCTCACCGGGATGTCGGGCAGGGCCGCTTCGACTTGGTCGCGCAGCGCGTAGTCGCGCCATACCGGCAGATTAAGCGGGGAAACCAGGCCCTCCGCTTCGTCGATCGGACCGGCGGAACCGATTCCGGCACCGATCATCGTCGCTCCGCGTGGAAGGGCAGCCGTGGACAGCGCCACCACCTCGTCGACGGAGGTCGCGAGGGCGTCCGAGTCCCGGTCTGCGCCGGTCGGGGCCCGGAATCGGCTGCCCGGGAGCACAACACCCTCCGGATCGACGAGAGCAGCCTCGACCTTCGTGCCGCCGAGATCGATGGCCAGTGCGAATTCCGCGCTCATGAGTAGACCCTTACCGCAAGAAAGAAAGCGTTCAAAATGACGGACGGACGCGAACGGATTCGTCCGGACCGAGCCTCGCCCCGCCCGGCACCTTCGTCGTCATGACTCCAGCTTATGGGAGTTGTCGCGGCGTAGAGTTGCAGCCGTGCCTGACCCCGGACTGGTCTTCGAGCGAGTGATCGCGCTGCCCAGAGCCATCGTCTGGGACGCCGTGACCGATCCGGATCTCATCTGGGGCTGGCTCGCTGAGGTGCGGCTGTTCCCTGACCGTCCCCGCGCCTTCGAACTGCTCTGGCCGGGACCAAGCTTCTCGCCGCCGACCCGTGGTTCGGTGACAAGGCTGCAGCCCCCCGCGCTGGTCGAGGTCGACACCGACAACCGTGGATGCATCAGAATCGCGCTCCGAAGCATTGAGGGCGGCCCACGCGGCAGCAGCACTATCGTTCGCATCGTCGTCACCCCCGACATCGAGCCCGCCTTTTCCGGGCGAGTGCGCGAGGAATGGGAGAGGAATCTTGACCGGTTGGATGGGCTCCTTCGTGGGCATCCGATCGACCGGGCCTCCCTCCGCGCCGCCGATCCGTCCATGCGAACAAAATAGCCACGAGGTCGGACGACACCTCTGTGGGTCGAGTGGCGCGCGTGGCCTATTGCGGGTCGAGTAGCGAGCTTTGCGAGCGTGGCCTACTGCGGGTCGAGTAGCGAGCTTTGCGAGCGTATCGAGACCGCTGCGCGCGCTATCCGGGTCTCCATACGCGCCCCTGAGGGCGCTACTCGACCAGCGGAACACCGCTCGATCGCGCGAGTCCAGCCGGTTCGCTGCTCATGTGAGCATTGCGGCCACATTTGTTGCAACGGATGGAGGCTCGGCCTACTCTGGAGACGGTGACGGGAGGCACGATGAGCATGACCGACGATGTGCTCTCCGTGCGCGCCGCGGAGCTCTACTACGAAGAAAGCAAGACCCAGGACGAGATTGGTACCCTGCTCGGCCTGACCCGCTGGAAGGTGGGGAGGCTGCTCAGTCGTGCACGCGAACTCGGCATCGTGAGAATCGAGATCGTGCACCCGCGGGCGCGTCGGCTGCCGCTCGAACGGGAGCTTCGCGAGCGGTTCGGCCTCCGGGATGCGATCGTGGTTCCGACCCCGAACGACGGAACCGGGCTCACCCAACGAGTCGCCGAGGCCGCCGCCGACTATCTTCGGGCGCTTCGGCCGGTGCCGAGATCCCTCGGCGTGAGCTGGGGACGCACTCTCGACGACATAGCCATTCATCTTCCAGACGGCTGGGCACGCGGCGTGGACGTCGTGCAGATCAACGGCGGGGTGAGTCTGAATCGCCGCGCCGGAAGCGCCGCAACCACGGCCGTCGCGATCGCCCGATCCGGAGGGGGAGAGGCGACGCTGCTGCCGAGCCCCGCGATCCTTGAGCGACGCGAGACGCGGCTGGCAATCGAGGCCGACCGCACGATCGCCGGCGTGCTCGAATTGGCTGCCGCGGCATCCGTCTATCTGTTCAGCGCCGGTCCGGCGGATGGCACGTCCGTTCTCGTGGACAGCGGATATCTGAGCCACGGTGACGTGGAAGAACTCGTTCGTCGCGGCGCTGTCGGCGACGTCGTCGGCCGCTACATCGACGCGAACGGCAACATCGTCGACCCGGAACTCGATGACCGCACCGTAGGGATTTCTCTCGACCAGTTGAGAGCTGCGGGCCTCAGCATTGCGGTCGTCGCCGGCCCCGCGAAGCACGACGTGGCGAGAGCCGTCGTCGGCAGCTCGCTGTGCACGGTCCTCGTCACCGACGAGGACACCGCTCGGGCGGTCTTGGACACCAATTCACCCGCAAGCAGGCAATTCAACCGTCAGAAAAGAGAAGCATCGTGACCATCGAACAGGGGATCGCCCTCGCCCCGGCCGAGCGGGCGACGCAACTCATCGGGGGCGACCTCACCGAGAAGAGCCTCCGTCTCCACCTTGAGGGCCTTCCCGGTGTCGACGCCGTCGGCCTCGAGGCCCGAGCCGCGTCGCTCGCCACTCGCTCGATCAAGACCACTTCGAAGGCATGGGCACTCGACAGGATCATCCAACTCATCGACCTCACGACGCTCGAGGGCGCTGACACTCCGGGCAAAGTGCGCTCGCTCGTCGCGAAGGCGCTGACGCCGGACCCCTCGGACCCATCCACACCCAGGGTGGCAGCTGTCTGCGTCTATGGCGACATGGTGTCATACGCCGTGAGCGCCCTCGGGGGGTCGCACGGCATCGACGCCGTCGTCGGCGGCGTCAACGTCGCCGCGGTCGCGACCGCG
>JAUZFY010000209.1 GCA_030840185.1 Microbacteriaceae bacterium
CCTTCGGGCACTGGCAAGACGTCGCCGGGTCGCAGACTCCGACCGCTCAGGATGCCATAGCGCAGACCATCGAACTCGCAGTGGCCGCGGAGGAGCTTGGCATCGACGGCGCCTTCGTTCGCGTGCACCACTTCGCCCCGCAGCTCGCCTCCCCGTTCCCCCTTCTCGCCGCCATGGCGGCCAGAACGAGTCGAATCGAGATCGGAACCGGGGTCATCGACATGCGATACGAGAACCCGCTTTACATGGCCGAGGAAGCAGCCGTAACTGACCTGATCAGCAACCGACGACTTCAGCTCGGCATCAGCCGCGGATCACCCGAGCCGGCTCTTAACGGGTCGGAAGCCTTTGGGTACGTTCCTGCGGACGGTCGATCGGATGCCGACGAGGCTCGGGCACACACGGAGCTATTCCGCGCGGCGATCGATGGCGCGGGCGTGGTGCTGGCCAACCCACAGATGACCGGACACGACGGCGCCCTCGCCATTCAGCCGCAATCGCCCGGGCTCGCCGACCGGATCTGGTGGGGATCAGGAACCCGCAAAACCGCAGTCTGGACCGCGGAGCGCGGCATGAACCTGATGAGTTCCACGCTGCTGACGGAGGACACCGGGGTACCGTTCGACGAGCTGCAGACCGAGCAGATCGCGCTGTACCGCGCCGCCTGGAAGGAAGCCGGCTGGGACCGGGAACCACGCGTCTCGGTCAGTCGCAGCGTGCTTCCGATCGTCACCGATCGGGATCGCGCATACTTCGGTGGACGCTCATCCGACAGCAAGGATCAGGTCGGCCATCTCGACGGTGGCCTCGCGCGGTTCGGACGAAGCTATGTCGGCGAACCAGACATCATCGCAGAGGAACTCGCGAAGGACGCGGCGGTTCGCGACGCCGACACGATATTGCTCACCGTGCCCAATCAGCTTGGCGTTGAGTACAACGCAGCGCTGCTCGAGACGATCGCGGCGCACATCGCGCCGGCGATCGGATGGACGAAAGCCACGGCACCCGCGCACACTTAATGAGGACGGTCGACTGACCGCCGACCGGTGTCAACTCACACGGAGCGTGCACAGATGTCGAACGAACAGGAGCAGGACGAGCCGATCCAAGAGGGAAGCGGCGACGCGTCACAGGACGACAAGGTCACTGGCATCCTGAGCCAGGTCTCGGCGGACCTCGAACTCCGGCCGAAGGAAGACGGGTTCGCGCTCCTCACGACTCGTCTATCCGATGCCGGCATTCGATTGGACCGCGATCAAATCCTCGCGCTCGCCGATCGCCTACCCCGCGCGAGGTGACTCGCCTACTGACCGAGCAGCCACCCGTCGGGCGCGGCGAGGTCGGCCGCGGCCTCAGGGCCCCAGGATCCGCGCTCGTAGGGAAGACTCTCGGGCGGATCGTCGAGGATGGGTGCGATTACCTCCCAGGCATGCTCCAGGCCATCGGGTCGCGTAAACAGTGAACGGTCCCCGACAATCACGTCATTGATGAGCTTGACGTAGGGCGGGAGCGGATCGGCGTTCTTCACCTCCGAGAGCGGCAAATCTGTCTCACCGGTCGCGAGGTCGAGCTCGGCACCGGGCTCCTTGATCACAAGCTTGAGCCGAATGGAACCGCTGCCCGAAAGTGACACGGTGAGCACGTTTCCGCCCATCAGTGCCCCGTGCTTGAGCGGCCCGCTATCCGGCTCCCGGAAGAGCACGCTCACCTGCTGCTCGCTGGCCGCAAGCTGTTTTCCCGTGCGCAAGAGGAAGGGCACATCTCGCCAGCGGTCCGTGTCGATCCACAGCCGCGCCGCGACGAAGGTGTCGGTCTTCGAGCCGTCCGAGATCCCGTCGGTCTGGTCGTAGCCGGCGAACTGGCCGAACACCACGTCTTGCTTCGCGAGCGGGCGGAACGCGGCAATGACGGACTCACGAGCCGCTTGTAGGTCATCAGCCTTCATCGACACGGGAGGCTCCATCGCAATCTCGGCCGCGACCTGGAACAGGTGGGTGACGATCATGTCGAGGAAGGCGCCCGTCTGGTCGTAGAACTCCGCCCGATCGGCAATGTCGAGGTCCTCCGGCACGTCGATCTGCACCGCGCGAATATGCTCCCGATTCCATACCCCTTCGAACAGACCATTGCCGAAGCGAACGATGTGCAGGTTTTGAGTCCCCTCTTTTCCGAGAAAGTGATCAATGCGAAAGACCTGCGACTCGTCGAGCACAGAGTGCACGGCCGCGTCTAGTTCCCGGAAGTTGTCCGGGCTCGTGCCGAACGGCTTCTCGTAGATAACCCGGGATCCCTTGGCAAGACCATGCTCGCCGAGCGCCTCCGTCACCGAGATGAAGGCGACCGGTGGAATTGCGAGATAGTGAATGTACTGGGCGTCGTCGCCCAGCTTGTCTTTCGCCTCGCTCAGCACATCGAGAAGCGACCCGGGGTTTGACTTCTCGAAACCGCCGCCAGCAAACCTCAGGTTCTCCCTGAACGAGTCCCACTGCGCCCCCTCCGGCTTTGGCCCGAACTCGGCCAGAACGTCATGGACGTGCGCCGTGAAGTCTTCGTGGGACTGGTCACCGCGACCGTTGCCGACCAGCAACCACTTTTCGGGAAGCAGGCCGTGCTGCGCGAGCTCGTAAAACGCCGGGATGACCATCCGTTTGGCCAGGTCCCCGGTGGCTCCGAACAACACAAAGACGGTGGGCCTTGCCCCTGAACTTTCTGACATGACTGCAGTCCCTTCCATCGTTCCACTATTGCACTGTGCCTCGCGGTGAATCCTGCGACCCGCGCCTGCGGCGATTCCGGCTCTGACCTGGCTGTGGTCGGACTGTGCACTGGCTGTAGTCCGGGTGACCCACGGCAAACCACCCGGCCATTTTCAGCTTGGCCAAATTAGGCTGTCCGCAAGCTTTACGAAAACCACAGTTGAACAAGCTCTCGC